>CAZDEM010000062.1:0-9607 GCA_964504315.1 uncultured Sulfurimonas sp. | reverse complement strand
ACTTGAACTTGTAAATAAAATAATCAGGTCTACAAATATGCAAAACAACAGTTTTAAAATTGAAGAACATGCAGTGGATATTGTAAAACTGATTTCTGATATTATAGATGAAGAAAAAAATGATGCAGTGAAAAAAGGATTACAACTCAGTATACAGGTGGATCAAAATGTTCCACACGCTTTAATTATAGATGCAAAAAAAGTCAAAGAAATAGTAAAAAACTTAGTACAAAATGCTATAAAGTTTACAAATGAGGGTTATGTAAAAGTAATAATGAGTGCTGATCAAGCGAATATACTCAAAAACTCTTTGAATCTCTCTATTACTGTACAAGACAGCGGTATAGGCGTTGAAGCTATAAATCAAAAGAAAATATTTGAAGCATTTAGCAATGAAAATATAGCGTTAGGATTATCTATCAATAAAAAAATGGCTCAACTTATGTATGGAGATATGACTTTTAAAAACAATATTCCAAAAGGTTCCGTATTTACTTTGTATCTGCCTAGTATTGAAATTGCGCTCAATGATAGTACTCTTACATGTAAGGATGATACAAACGTGGATTTTTCACTTATAAGACCAAGTGGTGCAAATATAATGGTGATTGATAATGATAACAGTACAAAAAATGTTGTACAAAAAAGTTTTTATAATACAGCTGTAAGTGTTTATGTATATGAGAGTCCAAGAAAGGCAATAGAAAAACTCAAGGAGAGTCCTTTTGACATGATCTTGATAGATATAGATATTTTATGCTCTGAGCACAGTGCCATATCGAAAGTTATTGCAAGTATTTCAGATGCACCTATAGTTACTTTGGTAACAACAAGAGTAAAAGACAAAGATTTGGATTCTGTAAAGGCGGATATTGCAGGACACTTGAAAAAACCAATTTGTGAAGCTGAGCTTTTTAAAATATCGATACAAATTTTAAATTCGCTCAAGTAAGATTTATAAAAGTATAGTATAATTCAAAAAAAAATAAAGGTCTGCTATGTCTGTATATGTTTTTGGACACAAAAATCCTGATAGTGACTCTATTGTCGGAGCTATCTCATTATCTTATTTAAAAAATCAAGTAGAAAAAGAGGAGTATATTCCTGCTCGTCAAGGTGAAATTACTGCTGAAACACAATTTATATTAGATACTTTCGGCGGTGAGCTGCCGATGCTGAAAACCTCAGTTGCAGGTGAGAGAGTTTTTATAGTTGACTCTACTGATAAAGCACATTTTCAAGATGATATTGACGAAGCTACAATTATCGGTATTGCGGATCATCACAAATTGGGTGACTTGACTACCGATACACCTCTAGAAGCATGGATTAGACCTATCGGGTGTTCTAATACGGTTATATATGAGATGTACAGATGTTACGGCGTGGAAGTACCAAAGGAGATTGCAGGATTGATGATGATGGCAATACTCAGCGATACAGTGATTTTCAAATCGCCTACATGTACTAAAGTAGATACAAAAACTGTCAAAGAATTAGCGGCAATTGCCGGTGTAGAAGATTATAAAAAACTGGCAATGGAGATGTTTATTGTAAAATCTGCCGTTGAAGGTGCCAGTGCGCGTGAACTTAATACACGTGATTACAAAGAGTTTAATATGAACGGTACAAAAGTAGGTATCGGACAGCTTGAAATGGTTGATATCTCTGTTTTAGAACCTCGTGAAGATGAACTGCTTGAAGATATGAAAAAGATGAAAGAAGAGGGCGGCTTGCATACTGTTTTAATTCTTTTGACAGATATTATGAAAGAGGGTTCAAAACTTTTAGTTGTGAGTGAAGATGAATCAAAAATAGAAGCCGCATTTAATATAAAACTTCAAGATCATAAAGTATGGTTAGATGGTGTATTAAGCCGTAAAAAGCAGGTAGTACCTTTTGTTCAGCCTCAATTCTAAGCGTTGATAATATCTCCAATTATAGCTTTGTGATAAAGGTAAGGTTGTTTTATATTTTTTATAACATACCTGCCTCCTGAAGCTGTGATAACCTCCAATGTTCCTACATCAACAACATGACTAAATTTTTTACTTATTGGCTTAATATAGATTGTTCTGATTTCTTCAAGATTTATGGGAAAAATCTCTTTTGTCGTATGCCCTTTTAAAATAATAAGCCTTTTTTGTGTGAGCAGACAGTTGTATGATTTTTTCTCTTTAATCTCATCTAAATTCACTAAAAAAGTTCTAATAACAAGTACCGCACCGATAACACCTATTTCATATTCGTATCCTATAAGCAAAAGCAGCATCCCTAAAGCATAAAGTTTTATAATCGGCAGGTAAAATGTATTTGATATTTCTGCTTTGACTAAAACCGACTCATCTTTATGCAAAATTTTATTTATATTTTTAATGCGGTTATCCTCTATACTTTATTCAATATAAAGATATCTTTTAATTTTTTTCGTCGGTGTTTTTACAAAAGGTTCTATTTGTTCTATAAACTTTTGAATCTTGGTAAAAGATGCCAATTGGGAGTTAATTTCAACGCGCATATTTTCTAAATAATCTGCAATCTTTTGTCTTACTTCATTCTCCGGCATATTATGTGCTTTGAACATTTTATCAATCAACTCATAATCCAAATGTATTCTGGCAACAAGTTTACCGTCTTGTTCGAGTACAAGAGAATCCAGTACTGCTTCATTTTGGTTAATGATTGCTTCAATCTGTTCAGGATATATATTTTCTCCACCGGGTCCTATGATGACATTTTTACTTCTTCCGCTGATAAATAAATACCCGTCTTCATCTATATAACCTAAATCTCCCGTATAGAACCAACCGTCTTTTATAACTTCTTTTGTCTGCTCTTCATCTTTGTAATAGCCTATCATCACACTAGGAGACTTCGTTATTATTTCCCCCTCGCCATTTTCTGGGTTGGCATTTTTTATTTGCACCTCAACACCTACCATCGGCAAGCCTGTTGAACCTATTTTAATAGGGTATCCTATTCTTCCGCCTGCAATAAGAGGGGAAGTTTCAGTAAGTCCATAGCCTACAATGTAAGGAAATTGCGCCTCTGCTAAAAATGTCTCTACATATGGAGAGAGGGCTGCTCCGCCTATGCCGAAGAATTTTATTCTTCCGCCAAAGGTTTCAATGAGTTTTTTACCGGCAATCTTATTGAGCAGTTTTCTTATAAAAGGTATAGAGTAGAGCATTCTCATAATAAACGAACCGGTAAATTTCGGCAATATTTTATTTTTATATATTTTTTCAATAACAAGAGGAACGCTGAGCATCATTGTCGGTTTTACACTGGCAAATGCTTTTATAAGGACATTAGGTGTGGGAACTTTGTCAATATAGACAATATCTGCACCATGTAAAATCGGCAGTATCATACCGACGGTACATTCAAATGTATGTGCCAGCGGTAAAATAGATAAAAAAGTGTCTTCGGGTAAAACGGCTACATTTTTATAAGCACTCATTGCATTGGTGACAAGATTTTTATGCGAGAGCATAACACCTTTTGAATGACCTGTTGTACCGGATGTATACAAGAGGGCAGCCATATCATCTTCATGCGGTTTGGGGAGTTCTTTTGAACCCATTTTTTGTGTGAGTTTTGATATATAACTATGGTTTGTCATATTATCCAGTATTGTTAAATCATCTAACTTTATAACAAACTTCATATTGGAATTGTCTAAATCTTCTATGGTCTGGAGATGTTTTTGTGAGACAAAGACAGCCTTTGCTTCAGAGTGTCTGATAATGTGCTGTACATCTGCCGGATGAAAATCAGGAAGTATCGGAACGATTACACCGCCAAAGTAGGTAACGGCAAAATATGCAACAGCCCAATTGGGCATATTTTCACTTAGCAGTGCAACTTTGTCACCTTTTCTTACGCCGTTTTGCTTCAAAAGCTTTATCATCGCATGCACATTTTCATTCAGCTGTTCATATGTCATAGGTTCTTTGTCAACCTTGGACAAAACTTTTTTGGGCCCGTAAAGTTCAATCGAACGCTTTAGCAGGCTTGGCAGTGTAAAATTTTCTATATTTTCATAAGGATACAACATATTTTAATCTTTCGGGTTTATTTGTTGTCTTATTATACAGAGTATTTGATTAATAGTAAATGGTGTTTTGTCGGAAGTCTAATATACAATTAATTCTAATAGGAGTACAATTGAGTATCATTTTATTATGGAGAATGCATCTATGAATATGCACAAAATTATGTCGGGTTCCTTTTTTATACTTGCAATGACGGTAAACTTCGGTTTTTTTTATGGAGACCCGACGGTACTTATTGAGCACAGTTCTTATGAACTGTTTGCGGCAATTATTGTTAATTTGATAGCAACGGTATTAAAGCTCGGTGACAGAACACAGCTTGGAGCGGTCTTGCTCGCTACAAGTATCGTTGCGGATATTCAGTTAATTGCTTCAGCAACAGTATGGGCTTTTGCGCAGTATGTTATGAGCAGTGTCGGTACTGAGGCTATTACGGCAATTATTTCTCTCTCAGGCGGTGCACTTTTAGCAAATATTGTTTCAGTTATATTGTTTATCGGTGATACACTTAAATCAAAAAGATAAATAAAATATGAACGAGCAGATAATATGGATTGTTCTTAAACGCTTAAGAACGCCTTTTTTAGTTATTATCATAACATTTGCCATATCCATTCTTGGATTGGTACTGATTCAGGGTACGGACAATAATGGAAATCCGTATCAGATGACCTTTTTTGATGCTTTTTATTTTGTAACCTATATGGCAAGTACCATAGGCTTTGGTGAGGCTCCTTATACATTTAACTATGAACAGCGTATGTGGGTGAGTTTTGCCGTATATTTTACGGTTATCGGCTGGTTTTACGGCATAGGTGCTATTGTCTCTTTGATTCAGGATGAAGCATTACGAAAAGCGCTCAATACAAACTCTTTTAGAAATCAGGTCAAACACATAAACAAACCTTTTTATATCATTCTTGGATATAACTCTATTACAAAAAGTATCATTGACAGGCTTAATGGAAGAGATTACAGGGTTGTCGTACTGGACAAAGAGGATAAAAAAATTGATGAATTGATACTGGAGAATTTTTACCCGGATGTTCCTGCCTTTGTCGGGGATGCAACAAATCAAAAAATGCTTAAAATAGCAGGAATCCATCAAAAAAACTGTGCAGGAATTATTTCTCTTTTTGAAGATGATATGGTAAATTCTAAAATAGCCACCATCAGTAAACTTTTAAATAAGAAGCTAGATATTATCGTCAAAGCAACATCACAGCAACAGCTTGAACACTTTAACAGTATGGATTTGAAACATGTAAAAAATCCTTTTGACATCATATCAAAGCGTATCTATTATGGTATTACCGCACCGCATATCTGGCTTTTGGAGATGTGGATGTACGGACATATACTTAAACTTAAAAAACGTGATCATTTTCCCAAAGGAAAATACATCATCTACGGAAACGGAAGAATGGGTAAAGCTATTCAAGAAGGATTGGAAAAAGCCGACATTGAGTATGTCATCAAAGAGTTTGATTCACAAAAATATATAGAAGAAAAGAACACAACTATTTTTGGTGATGATGAGGATATGCAATCACTTTTAGCGCTTGGTGTCAAAGAGAGTGCCAGCATCATAGCCGCAACACAAAATGACCTTTTAAATTTGACGATTTTAAATAAAGCCAAGCAGCTTAATCCTAAAATATTTACAATGGCACGCGAAAATGCATTAGATGATTTAAATATATTTCAGGCATCTAAAATCAATAAAATATATATCGTTGAAAAAATATTGGCTGATGCAACTTATAACTATATAGCAAGACCTTTGGCAGATTTGTTTATACAAGAAGCAAGAAAAAAAGATGATGAATGGGCAGAGGTTATTGTGCATATGCTTAACAACATAACAGGTATGAACCCGATGTACTTTGAAACCAGACTCAATGATGACAATGCGTATGCACTGACATTAAAACTGCAAGAAGGTGAAATTATAACTTTGGCAGATTTAAGAAGATCCCGTGCTGACAGAAATGAACTGTTACATGTAGTCTTTTTATTGCTTAAAAGAGGGGATGAAGTATATTTAATGCCTGATTCAAGAATGAAATTAGAAATTGGTGATGAATTGCTGATAGTTTCTGATGAAGAAAATTATGATGATTTTGAATATATTGTCAATAATATATATGAATTGGAATATGTTTTGGGTTATACAAACTCATGAGGGCAGTGTTAAAACAAAGATAGTTCCGGATGGTTCATTTTTTTGAACAATTATTTTTATATCCATAGCATATGCTAATCTTTTAACTATATCAAGTCCTAAGCCGCTACTGTTTTCATCACTATAGGAACGTTCAAAAATTTTTGCAGGTTCTTTAATCCCCTTACCGTTATCTTCAATATATAAAGCATCGTTTTTATGATAAATTTTTATATATCCATTTAAAATGTTATATTTGCAGGCATTAGAGATGATATTTTGCAAAATTTGTTTCATAGCATGTCTGTTTATTTTTGCTTTGAATGTATTGCATTGGATGTGGAAAATTATATTTGGATAAAGAGATTTTTGTACATCAACAACTTCTTGCACTATTGGACAAATATTTTGATTTTGTATTTGAAAAGTTTCTTCTTGGAGAAGTATGGTTAGATTTTCATGGAGTTCTGAAATATTATTAATACTTTTATTTAATCTTATCAGCGCTTTGTTGTTTTGAAGTTGTGGAATTTTTTCTATAAGTTTCATGTTAAGCTGTATTGAGGTTACAGGCGTATTTAAATCATGAATTAAATCTTTTGCAAATTTATCAAGCGTTATTATACTCTCTTGCAAAGGTTTTAAAGCACTTTTTGCAAGTTTGTAGCTTATGTATGCAAAAACAAGAAGAAGCAAAAATTGTATGGTTATAATTTTTTTCTTTAAATTCCACAATTTTTTATCAAAGCTTTTCTTTGATTTAAATACCTGTAGATATTTTGTACTTCTGTTCATTGGCAATAATTTTGAAAATTCTGTAGTTCCTATGGTAAAATTTTTAATATCAATATGTCTTGGTAGGGAAATAAATGTATGATGATAGTCCTGAGTATAATCATCTAAAGAATTACCCATTTTGATATGTCTTGCATATTCTATAAGCGAAAATTCTTCTATTTTCAAATAATGATTTTTTGTTTGCATAAAATAAAAATATCCGGCAGCTAAAATCAGTAGAGCCACACTAATAAAGTAAACAAAAAAGAATTTAAAAAATGCTAATTTTTCATGATGATGCAAGACGGTATCCTATCCCTTTTATCGTTGTAATAGGCAGACCGATTTTGCGAAGTTTGTTGATATGTACGCGTAATGCTCCTTCGCTCATCTCTTTACCTTGCGCCAATTCTTCAAAAATAGTCTCTTTTTGCACTGTTTTATTTAAATTTTTAAAGAAGAGTTTTGTAATTTGCAATTCATAAGGGGAAAGTGCTATAAAATTGGATTTATTATAAAGTTCATCTTTATCAATCACAAAGCGAAAATTATTCACCTGCAATTCATTTTGATACGTATGATATGCTTTTTTGAGAAGAGCATGTATGCGTATAAGCAGTTCATCAAAATCAAACGGTTTTTTTATATAGTCATCTGCACCGACATCAAAGCCGTTTGCCAAAGAAGCAACATCGCTTAAAGAGGTAAGAAAAATGGCCGGTGTCATATCCCCGCTTTGGCGTAAACTTTTTAAGAACTCAAAACCATTAAGCAAAGGAACATTGACATCCAAAAGCAGTAAAATGAATTTGTTTTCAAAAGTAGCATCAAGAGCAGCTTCGCCATCCTTTACATGTAATACTTCAAATGATTCATTCTCTAACAGTTCAATCAAGGTTTCAGATAATATTTCATCATCTTCTAGTAACAATATTTTATTAGACATAGTCAAAGTATATACAAAAGTGCATTAGCTCAATGTTAATAATAAATAATCTTTTCTTTTGTATAAATAGTGTATTATTAGCATACTATTTTACATCTCCAAAAGGCCATATCTTGAGCAGACGAAACAAAAACAAAAACAACAATCCAAAAAGAGATATTGTCACTTTCAGTGAAAAAGATTTTCTTCCGACAACCCGTGCGGAGATGGATGCAAAAGGATGGGATTATTGTGATGTGATATTAGTCAGCGGTGATGCTTATATAGACTCTCCCTTTATTGGCGTTGCGATGGTCGGACGTATGCTTGAACGTATGGGATACAGAGTAGGGATGATAGGACAGCCTGACATCAATTCAGGTGATGATATTATGCGTCTGGGCGAGCCGCGTTTATATTGGGGTGTAAGCGGCGGCAGTGTTGATAGTATGGTGAGTAACTATACGGCTACAAAGAAGTTTAGAAATTCTGATGATTATACACCCGGTGGGAAAAACAACAAACGGCCTGACAGAGCGTTAAGTGTGTACTGTAATCTAATAAGACGTTATTTTAAAAATACTGTCCCTTTAGTTCTTGGCGGAATTGAAGCATCTTTGCGTCGTGTCAGTCATTATGATTATTGGTCTAACAAACTAAAAAAGCCTATATTGTTTGATTCAAAAGCGGATGTTATGATTTATGGTATGGGAGAAATAGCCTTAGAACAGTTGACGCGTGCCATAGATGAAAAGCGAGAGTATAGAGATATACGAGGTATTTGTTATATTGCAAAAGAACCGGTGCATGAATACATTCAACTGCCATCCCATCAAGAGTGTTTGGATGATAAAGAAAAATATATAGATCTTTTTGATGATTTTTATGATAATAATGACCCTATATCGGCAAAAGGACTCTGCCAGCCTGTGGACAGCCGTTATCTTATTCAAAATCCTCCCTGTGATTATTTGAATGAAGATGAAATGGATGCAAATTCTAATCTGCCTTTTACAAGAGAATTACATCCTTACTATGCCAAAGAGGGAAAAGTAAAGTGTTTGGAAACGATTAAGTTTTCTATTATGACACATCACGGTTGCTGGGGTGAGTGTAATTTCTGTGCTATCGGTGTGCATCAGGGCCGTACTATCCGAACGCGTTCTGAGACAAATATTTTATCTGAAGCAAAAGATTTTAATAAGTACAAAGATTATAAAGGCATTATCTCTGATGTAGGCGGTCCTACGGCTAATATGTATGGTTATGAGTGCGGTAAAAAGCTTAAACTCGGAACCTGTGATCATCAACGCTGTGTGGATGCAAGTCATTTGTGTAAAACCATGAAAGTTGACCATGGACGTAATATCAATCTTTTAAGACAGGTGCGTGAGGTTGAGGGTGTAAGAAAGGCATTTGTTGCTTCGGGTGTGCGGTATGATTTAATTACGGCAGATAAACAGCATGGATACAGCTACTTAAAAGAGATGGTGGACCATCATATTTCGGGACAGATGAAAGTAGCCCCTGAGCATACACAACAGCATGTCCTCGAACTTATGGGAAAACCGGGGAAACAGACACTTATTGATTTTAAAAAGCTTTATGACAAACTCAATAAAGAATCGGGTAAAAAGCAGTTTTTAACATATTATCTTATAGCAGCGCATCCTGGATGTGAAG
>CAZDEM010000061.1:0-9730 GCA_964504315.1 uncultured Sulfurimonas sp. | reverse complement strand
GCCTAGGTTACAGAAAAAAATTTAGTTTTTTTCTAAGTCACGCTTTAGCGTTTGAAAACCTAGGTTCCGAAAAGCCTTTGAATTTTACATGTACATATTCTCTTGCTCTTCGGAAGTAAGGTTTTAACCTTACCTTTTAGGCTTTTAAGACACACAGCCTAGGTTAAAACCTAGGTTCCGAAAAGCCTTCTAAGTTTACATGTAAATGTTCTCTTGTTCTTCGGAAGCGATGCTTCAGCTTCGCCTTTTAGGCTTTCAAGACGCACAGCCCAGACTAAAGTCTGGGTTGTGAAAAAGCTTAACAAATTTAATTTTATGTTACACTTCCTTTATGAAAATCATACTCACCACTTTAAATTCACGATTTACCCATTCAGCTATCGGTCTGCGTTATTTATATGCGAATATGCAGGAATTACAGCCTGATACTGCTATACAAGAATTCAGCATCAACGATGCCATTCAAACAATTGCAGAAAAACTGCTTATAAACAAGCCTGACATTATAGGCATAGGCGTCTATATATGGAATGCTTCTGAGGTACACGAACTTATTCACATTATCAAAAAAGTATCGCCTCAAACACGCATAATTCTTGGCGGTCCGGAAGTCACCTACCAGCCTTTTCGTGTCAATTTTGATGACGCGGACTACATCATACAGGGCGAAGGCGACCTGGCTTTTTATGAACTGTGCAAAAAAATCATCAATGAAGAAAAAGTCGATAAAATCATCAAAATGAGTGCGCCAAACCTGAAAGAGATACAACTTCCTTACATCTACTACACCGACGAGGACATCAAAAACCGTTACATTTATGTGGAAATTTCACGGGGATGCCCGTTTGAATGTGAATTCTGCCTCTCATCTATGGATGAAAAAGTGCGTGCATTCAACCTTGATGAAGTCTTGGCAGAGTTTGAAAAACTATGGCAAAGAGGTGCGAGAAATTTTAAATTTGTTGACAGAACCTTTAACCTCAACATGAAAGCGGCAAACAGAATTTTAGACTTCTTTTTAGAAAAAGAACCGCCCTATTTTGCCCACTTTGAAGTCATTCCCGACCATTTTCCAGCCTCACTGCGTGAGAAGATAAAAAGCTTTCCCCATGGTGCACTGCAGCTTGAAATAGGCATACAGACACTCAACCCCGAGATTGCAAACAACATCTCAAGACAGCTCAAACTTGATAAAATCAAAGACAACATCAGTTTCCTGGAGAATGAAACCACAGCACACATTCATCTTGATTTGATTGTAGGGCTTCCGGGTGAGAGTTTGGAGAGTTTTGGACGTAATTTGGATGAACTGATGAGCATAAGCAGCTGTGAAATTCAAATAGGCATCCTCAAAAAACTCTCAGGTACACATATAAACCGCCACGATATAGAAGAAGGCATGCTCTACAGCGACATACCGCCTTATGATATTTTAAAAAACAATCAACTCAGTTTTCTTGATATACAGATAATGAAACGCTTTGCAAGGTTTTGGGACCTCTACTACAACAGCGGAAACTTTAAAACAAGCCTGCATCTGCTTTGGCAGGAGACAAGCATTTATGAAAATTTTTATGCTTTTGGACTGTGGATTTATGAGCAGACAGACTCTACCTGGAAAATCTCGCTGCAACGTCAGGGAGAATTACTTTTTTCTTATCTGAGTGAGGTGAAAAATCTTGACAGACAAAATATAGCTGATGCAATGCTCGAAGATATGATGAAACTCAAAGGAAGAGCCATTCCTGCGTATCTTAAACCTTTTGCAGATAATTTTAAGACAAATGCAAAACTGGGCACTTCGGGATTTAACAAACGACAGCAGGCATAATCAGAGCTTTTCTAAATCATCTACGGTTATAGTTTTTTTTGTGCCGATAGGAAGTTCCAGCATATCAGATTCTATGATGGTTTCAGCCAAAATTTCTTTGATTTGCTGCTCTATTTCTGCCATGTTGCATTCTCCGTTATCAAGTATGGCAAAATCATCTCCAAAAATTCTAAAAACCATAGATAAATCAAAACATCTTTGCAGAGATTCTGCGATTTTTTCTAATACGGCATCACCCTCTTTCCATCCGGAATCTTTGTTATAACGCGAAAAATTCTTCAGCCGTAAAAGATGCAACTTTGTATATTTCCTATCATAGGAATTTTGCATCAAAATAACATCCAGATAACTTTGATTGTACAAATCGGTCAGGCTGTCTTTATAAAAATAGGCAAAACGCTCTTTTTCTATCTCGGTATGGGGCAGCTGATTTATATTTTCATCAATAAGCACATCTTTGAGTGCTCTGAGTGCTGCATCAACAGCTTCTGCATCATAGAGCGTTCCCCGAAGACTTTGTATATCATCGAGCGCTTCTTGAGATGTTTTGCGGCCTTTATATATTCTGTTGGTTGTCATGGCATCAAAACTATCCGCAATCATCATTACTTTTGCAAGTTTGTCAATCTCATTTGCCCTGATACCCCTCGGATATCCGCTGCCGTCACAGCGTTCATGATGATCACGCACTATATCGGCGAGGTCTTTAAACATTGGAATATTCGCCAAAAGCCTGTACCCGACCTCGGGATGTTCCTGAATCAGTTTATATTCCAGATCATTTAATTTTTTAGGTTTTAAAAGCACTACATCGGGCGTTACAATTTTGCCGATATCATGCAAAATTCCGGCTCTGTAAATCTGATCGCATTCTTCTTCGCTGTAGAGCATCTCTTTAGCTATCATTTTAGAATAGTTCGCAACTCTTTGCGAGTGTCCTGCTGTGTAAGTATCTCTCTCTTCTATGAGTTTTACCATAGCCAGGAGTGTTTTTTCATAATTATCATGCTGAAAATGTATCATGGAACTGAGTTCGGCTGTTTTTTGTTCCACCATGCGCTGCAGAGATTTTTTGTATGCCTCGTTCTCTTGCATTACTTCTAATTTTTCACTTGTTTTAAAGAGTTCATAATTAAGCTGTTCATAATCAAAAGGCTTAACAATATAACCGTCCACGCCTATTTTAATAGCCTGTGACATATAATCGGACCCGCTGTGCGCAGTTGTAATCAAAACAGCCTGAGAGGGATTTATCTCTCGAATCTTTTGCAACATCTCTATGCCGTTCATTTTAGGCATGGACAAATCTGTAATGACAATATCAAACTGAGCGTTTTTATAAGCTTGCAAGCCCTCTGCCCCATCATTGGCAGTTGTCACTTGAGAAAAAAAATTTTTCAAATACTCAGCCAATGCATTTTGTACGGAGATGTCATCTTCTACATATAAAACTTTAAATTTTTTTGCTAAGGATTGTAACTCTTTTAAATTTTTCATACTCCAATCTTATCAAAATTATGCTAATATATACAAATATTCATGTTGATTCAAAGATATATGGTTGTTACAATTTTTCGGAACCTAGGCTAATTTACTTTAAAGCCTAAAAGGCAAGGTTGAAACCTTGCTTCCGAAGAATGCTTAAATACTTTATATGTAAAGCTATATAGCATGCTTTTTCGGAACCTAGACTTTCAAACGCTAAAGCGTGACTTAGAAAAAAACTAAATTTTTTTCTGTAGTCTGGGCTGAACTGCTTTAAAGCCTAAAAGGCAAGGTTGAAACCTTGCTTCCGAAAACAAGATAAACATTAGAGAGGAATATGAAAGATTCTGTATTTATCGGCATAGGTGCAAGTGCCGGAGGATTACAAGCCTTAAAAGAGCTATTGCCACTGTTGCCGCAGGATGAAGATTATGTTTACATCATTGCGCAGCACCTTGACCCGCATAAAAAAAGTGCCCTGGGTGAAATTTTAACAGCATTCACTTCTATGCCTGTGGTTACAATTTCTCAAAAACAGAAGTTCTTGCCAAACACTGTAAATATTGTTCCCCCGGGATACAATCTGATATATGCGCAACATAAACTGATGCTTGAAAAAATTGCAAAAACTCCACATATCCCAACACCCTCTGTTGATGAACTTTTCAAAGCACTCAGCAGCTACAAAAAAGAAAACTGTGTCGGTATAATTCTCAGCGGTGCAGGACATGACGGGACTGCAGGTGTCAAAGTTATCAAAGAAAACGGCGGTATCACCGTTGCACAATCCCCCAATGAAGCACAATATGCCGATATGCCA
The DNA here is from genome assembly GCA_964504315.1 of uncultured Sulfurimonas sp. Classification (GTDB taxonomy): domain Bacteria; phylum Campylobacterota; class Campylobacteria; order Campylobacterales; family Sulfurimonadaceae; genus Sulfurimonas. Next base: position 5,594 of record CAZDEM010000061.1, on the reverse strand, counting down.
AAACATGCGATTGAGAGCGGTTATGTTGATTATGTACTTGATGCAAAGCAGATTGCCCAGAATCTTGAGAGCATTTTACATGTAATACCCGAGCCTTTGATGAAGATTACAAAACTTCTTGAAGAAAAAGAGTGTCTTAATATAGATAAATACAAAAAAGAAACCATTATACGACGGTTGAACAAACGTATGCTGCTTACTAAATGTGCAAATCTTGACGAGTATTTTGATTATATTAATACCTATCCGGATGAACTGCACCTGCTGTATCAAAATATTTTAATCGGAGTCACGGAATTTTTCAGAGATAAAAAATCTTTTGAAGCACTCAAACAACATCTTGAGCATTATCTCTTGGACAAGCCTGATAATTATGACCTGAGGATTTGGTCCATTGCCTGTTCTACCGGCGAAGAAGCTTACTCTTTGGCTATCATGATTGACCAGATCAAAAAAAAGCTCAAGAAAAACTTCAATGTTCATATTTTTGCCACAGACATTGATGAAAAAGCACTTGAGATTGCCAAAAAAGGTATATACTCAAAAAAATTACTTGAGAAAACCGAGAAGACAATACTTACAACTTACTTTAGTGCACTGGATGAGGGCTATAAAATCAAAGAGTTTATACGCTCAGAAATTGTTTTTACAAAGCATAATATTTTAAGTGACCCGCCTTTTATCAAGCAGGATATCATAAGCTGCAGAAATTTTCTCATTTATATCTTACCCGAAGTCCAGCAAGAGCTTTTTGTGCTCTTTCATTATGCGCTCAAAGACAACGGGCTGCTTTTTTTAGGCTCATCAGAATCTACGCTCATGAGCGTATCGTACTTTAAAGCCCTAAATCAGGAGCATAAGGTCTATGTCAAAGAAGCACTCCAAAATCCGCCGAGAATATCTTCACACTACTTTTCCACAAATACGAATACAAAACAAAACCAGGCAGGAGTAAAAACATTTACACTCAAAGATGTAAACATAAAAGAAGAGATAACAAATACCGTCTTTGAACTCTTTTCTCACGAATGTATTATAGTTGATACAAATTCTACTATTGTGTACAAACAGGGGAGCAATCCTTTTTTAGAACTTAATGATGGTTTTGTGACTTTAAATATTGTTGAAAATCTGAAAAAAGAGCTTCGATACAGTGTAAAAAAAATCCTCGAGCAAACTGTGAAAACAGCGACACTTCACAGTACAAAATTTATTGAAGTCAAACTGGATAATAAAAAACAGACCTTTGTCAAAGTTATTGCCGCCCCTTTTGCAAACAAACAAAACACTCCGTTTATTTTGCTCTATTTTCAGGAGTTAAATGCACATGGTCTGGAGTTTGACACTCGCGAAATAGTCCTGCCCAATGAATCGTATGTCGTTGAAAACCTTACAAACCGGGTAAAAGAGCTCCAAGAGGACAACCATGCTCTTTTGGATGAGTTGAGTATATCAAAAGAGAATATGCAGCTGCTCAACGAAGAGCTGCAAAGTTCAAACGAAGAGCTCCAAAGTGCCAACGAAGAGCTTGAGACATCAAACGAAGAGCTCCAAAGCTCAAACGAAGAACTTCAGGTCTCCATCATCAATGAACAAAAACTGCAAAGACAACTCTCATTGATTCTCAACTCCACACACGATGGTATCATGGGTCTTGATCTTGAGGGAAGGCATACTTTTGTCAATGCAGCTGCTCTTACAATGCTGGGCTATACAGAAGATGAACTTCTGGGAAAAAATGCCCATAGAATCTGGCATCATACAAAACCAGACGGAAGCCACTACCCCTTAGACGAATGCGCTTTGCATGCGCATCTTGCTGACGGTGTTTCCGTGCGAAAAGAAGATCTTTTTTTTAAAAAAGACGGCACGCCTTTTGATGTTGAAGTAGTGCAAAATCCAATTATAGAAGATGGCAAAGTAAATGGTGCCGTGCTCTCTTTTCATGATATTACGCAGAAGAAAAAACTGCTCCAAGAGGCTGAGTATGAGCATCAGCTGACCGATTTGTATATCAACACAACAGATACTATTGTATTGATTTTAGATCTTCAAGGCAGTGTGAAGATGATAAACAACAGCGGTTGTAAACTGCTGGGCCTGCCAAAAGAAAAAATTATCGGTAAAAATTTCATACAACATTTCATACCAAAATCAATACAGCCGGAAATTCAAAATCTTTTTGACTCTATTATCAGTGCAAAAACAGATTTTGCAAAAGAGTATAAAAATCCGGTGATTGACGTGCAGGGCGAAGAGCATCTCATTTCATGGAGAAATAACTACATAAAAGATAAAAATGGCAATATAACCAGTGTTATCAGTTCCGGCATAGACATCACCGACCAGGAAGCACTCACAGAAAAACTTTTCGAACAGGAGCATCTTTACAAACTTACTTTTGAAGAGGCGGACATAGGCATAGCCCATGTCTCTCTTGATGGTAAATGGATAGATACAAACGAATACCTTTCAAAACTCTTAGGATATACAAAAAAAGAGTTCCAGAACATGCATGTTTTCGACATTACCTTCCCCCAGGACAGAGATACCGACATGCATATGATAGAGCAACTTCATAAAAAAGAAAAAAGCTCTTACCATATCGAAAAACGCTATATTCACAAAAACGGCAATATTGTCTGGGTCAGTCTGGCTGTCGTACTTTTACTTGATGAGCAGAAAAAACCTCTCTATTTACTTAAAATAATCCGTGATATATCACAACTCAAGCTTTTAATGTACCAGATAGAGGTTGAAAAAAACAGATTTCAAAAAATTATAGAGTTTACACCGATTCCACTCATGCTTTACAATGAGAACGGAGAAATTTTAATGCTTAATAAAATTTTTCAAGACAACACAGGCTACACACTAGACGAGATCCCGACAATTGACAAGATGCTGGAAAAACTTTTTGTACATGAAGATGCAGACAGTATAAAAAGTATAAAGCAATACTACAAAGAACCTACAAAACTGCCAAAACAGCAACAATGCATTAGCACAAAATCAAAAGAGAGAAGGGTCGGAATTCTCGATGCCGTCAAGCTTGATGATGAGGGCAACAGTAGTGAAATTTTATATCTTATAGCAATAGTTGACATAACCGATATACAAAAAAAAGATGAACTCATGGTTGCACAATCCCGTCAGGCTGCAATGGGAGATATGCTCTCAATGATAGCCCATCAATGGAGGCAGCCTTTGAGTGTTATATCTATGGTCGCAAACAATATTCAGGCACACATAGAACTGCAGGGAAGTGTTGATTCAAAATCTCTGCAGGAGCTCATACATACGCTCAATGGGCAAACACAGTATCTCTCACACACCATAGATGACTTTAGGAACTTTTTTAAACCTGACAAAAACAGAGAGTTTATTAAAATAGATATCATTTTAGAAAAACTTACCCATCTGATTGAAAAATCTTTACAGAACAATGCCATCGCTCTGACACTGCCTAAAAAAAGCGAGGTTGAGTTATGCACGTATCAAAACCAACTGCTGCAGGTACTTATAAATATACTCAATAATGCCAAAGATGCCATCAAAGAACAGACAACTGAAGGTGGACATATCAGCATAGATGTCAAAAAGAAGAAAAAAGAAATTCTCCTTAAAATTTGTGACAACGGTGGAGGTATAAAACCGGAGATACTCAAAAAACTCGGGGAGCCTTATGTGACATCAAAATCTAAAAACGGCACAGGTCTGGGTGTATATATGTCAAAAATAATCGTAGAAAAACATCTTAGGGGAAAACTCTCTTGGGAGAGTGACAGCAAAGGAAGCTGTTTTACTATTGCATTACCTCTCGATACAGTCTGTGAAGCCTAAGAGCAAGAAGAAAGACTTTACATGTAAGTTTAAAAGGCTTTTCGGAACCTAGGTTTTAACCTAGGCTGTGCGTCCTTGAAGCCTGAGAGGCGAAGCTGAAGCATCGCTTCCGAAGAGCAAGAAAGAAGGCTTTAGTTTTTTTAAGTCACGCTTTAGTGTTTGAAAACCTTGCTTCCGAAAATAAAATTAGTTTTGAATCCACGTGATTTAAGAGACAGTATATGGACAATACATAATTTTTTTGTTACAATAATAGAAATTAAGCAAAAGGGATAAAAGATGTTTGGATGTAGTGCAAAGATTAAAAAACTCGAAAAAGAGTATAACGTAAAAATAGCAGAGATGGAGGCTGAGAACAACAGACTCCATGATGAACTCCAACAACTTAAAAATCAGCAAAACACTGAAAATGTATCTCAAAACGTCAAAAATGACAAACTCGAAAGACTTATCATCAACAGTTACAGCAGCGGTACACACTTTTTGCAGGGAACTATTGAAGACAATCTCATTAAACTTGAAGAGATTAACGAGCTCAACGGCAAAACAAACAACAGAATGCTTAATGTACAGGAACAAACTTCCCAAATTGCTTCGACCATAGAAAATATTCAAGAACATGCAAATACTTTGGGTGATGACTCAAACTCACTCAATGACAGCGTCATGTCTATTGCAGAAATTATCAACCTTATTAAAGATATCTCAGACCAGACAAACCTGCTTGCACTCAATGCTGCGATTGAAGCGGCACGCGCGGGCGAGCACGGACGCGGCTTTGCCGTCGTTGCCGATGAAGTAAGAAAACTTGCAGAACGTACGCAAAAAGCAACGCAGGAAGTCGAAATAAACATCAACGGACTCAAACAAAATTCTAACTCTATGATGGAGATTAGTAGCACTTTTATGGATGAAACGACAAAAGTCACGGATACGATAGATGTCTTTAGTGAAAACATCCAAAAAGTTGTAGAAAACTCCAATGAAATCAAAAACAGAACACAAAATCTAACAAATGAATTTAATGTTAGTAACGGTAAAATTGACCATATTGCGCTAAAAATTATAGGCTATAAATCAATCACGAATAAAAAAGTTACTGAAATTCCAGATGAGAACAGTTGTCGATTCGGAAAATGGTTTTCAGAAGTTGCCAATACACTCCTCAAAGGCAATGCTCTTGTTCCAAGCGTAACAAAACACCACCAAGTGGTACATCAGGAGATTAAACAAGCTATGCAGGAAAATGTGGAGGGTAACCTTGACGCAGCACTTGAATCCCTTAAAAAAGTGGAAAACTCCAGTGAGGTCGGTTTTGAAGAACTCCTCAGTGCAGTGAAAGAAGCGACAAATAAATAAAAGAGAGAAGGCTTACATACCTCTTGTATTTAAGCCTTTTGTCAAAGAATCTTCCAACTCCAGTTTATACTCGGGGTTCAGTCGCTCTAATTCTCTGTCAAGTTTTACAATGATCTCTTTATCTGTATTTAGATGATGGCAAATTCTTAAGAGCAGTTCTAAATATGTTTCAAATTTTGGATGTGCCCGTATACCTAGCTTTTTAGGAATTGTTCCATAATATTTTACTATCAAATCAACCGCTTCTTTAAGTTCCTGCGTTGTTGCTTGTTTATCTTTTATCACTGCGAGCAGTGTGTTTAAATCAGGTTGCACTTCACGTATATGCTGTGTTATTTTAGAAGCTTTTTTCTTTTGCGGTTTATTGGCATGTGAATTATACAATACACAAA
>CAZDEM010000060.1:4159-9750 GCA_964504315.1 uncultured Sulfurimonas sp. | reverse complement strand
TTGTCGATACGGCTTCTTTGTATGAGTGGTTACATGGTATGCTAGAGAGCATAGAATATTTTGAAGATTGGATTATAGACATACCCTCACTCTGGGACCGGCTTGATACAACAGGCGTGCTTTCTTTAAAAAAAGCTGTGAAATATGACAGTGTGGGTGTCGTTGCAAAAGCATCCGGGTTGGCGACAGACAGACGGCTGAATGACTTTTACCTCAGACACGGTTTTAAGCTTGCAAGCGAGCTGAGCGGGGATGTAGGTGCACGCTTTAAGGTAAGAATCGCCGAAGTGAAAAACTCACTGAAAATGATGCATAATTTTCTTGAAGAAGATGAGACTGTTTTAGAACCGGAGGCTGTAAAAGACGGTGAGTACATGAGTTTTTGTGAAAGCTCTATCGGTGAGCTGTTTATGGCTGTAGATATAAAGGACGGAGTAATTGAGCGTTTTTTTGTGCGGGATGCGAGTTTTATGAACTGGCAGGTGTTACATGTAATGATGCGTCGTGACATTATTGCCGACTTTCCGCTGATAAATAAAAGCTGTGATTTAAGTTATGCAGGAAATGATTTATGATGAAATTTTGGAATAAACGCATTAAGCTTGGTGTACTGACAGAAAACCCAGAACTTGAAGATGACATAAAAGTCATACAAAAAGAGATAAAAGATAAAGTCAAGAAAAAATTTGCAGGCAGTCTGGCTATCAGAATGGTCGACAGCGGCAGTTGTAATGCCTGTGAGGCCGAGTGCAACGCGCTCTCAAATCCCTATTATGATTTAGAGCGTTTGGGAATTTACTTTGTCGCGAGTCCACGGCATGCCGATGTTATGCTGCTTAGCGGAGTAATGACATTCAATATGCAACCGCATGTGCTTGAAGCTTATGAACAGATTCCTGCACCTAAATGGGTAATAACACTCGGAGATTGTCCTGTAATGGCGGCGCCGTTTGAGACAAGCTTCGCAATAACAGCTCCCGCAGACAAGCATCTTAACGTTACTCATCATATAGCAGGTTGTCCCCCAAGTCCGAGAGAAATTATGCAAGGGCTGTTAGAGTTTTTGAACAAAATATAAATTAATTTTTTTTGTTAATATAAGTTTTAGTTTCTTTGATATAAGATATTTATATGAAGAACTCAAAAAATAAATTTTTTATGACTGGAATTACTATTTTGCTTGTATGGGTTTTTTTAGAAGCATATTTTTACTCTATAGCAGTAGATGCACAAAAAAACTATACAAATGATTTGCTCAAACAGGCACAGGAACATTATGATGAAATAAATAATATTCGTAATCTACCTGAGAATGTCGGAAATTTATATGTTAAAAAAGATAATGAATTCGTAAAAGTCGATCCAAATCTGCTTGTGCATACACTATTGAAAAAATATCAGCAAAATGGTTTTTATTATACAGTGGCAGTTGACATGCAAAAGAAACTACAAGAATCACCGTACGCGTATGATTACAGTATAGACAAAGAAAAAAAAAGACTTAAATATTTTTATGCCGGTATAGCCATTGATATGGATGCCTCTTTTTATATTGAGAGAATGAATGGTGTTTGGCTGAAGTTTTTTTTAGTAAGTTTTTTATTTACGGCTTTTACATTTACCCTTATCTTCCTTATCAGGTTCTTGGCAAAAAAGAGTATTAGTTATAAACGTTTAAGCAGTACGCTTGAGTTAAAAGTAAAAGAACAGACAAAGAAACTGGAGTTGGCTTTTGAAGGAGCTCAGCTTGGTTATTGGCATTGGAATATTCAAACATATTTCCATGAAGTCGATGAAAGATGGTTGGCAATGCTGGGGCTGCAAAAAGAAGAACTTTCTAACAATCAACATGATTGGGAGTCACGAATACACCCAGATGATTATGACAGAATTATGCAGAGTATACAAAAGGCTATAAATAAAAAAAGACCTTATGTCGTTGAGTTTCGTATGCTGCATGCCAATGGAGATTATATATGGATACAGGGATCGGGCTCTGTCACAAAAGTAGATGAAAACAACAATGCCTTAGAACTCTCCGGAACCCATCAAGAGATAACGAAAAGAAAAAAACTCGAACAAGAACATGTAAAAAATGAACTTTATCTTCAAACGCTCTTTGAAAAAAGTCCCAATATCATTATCATCACAACAGGCAAGAGCATTATTCGGGCAAATGAGGCATTTTTTAACTTTTTTAAAGAGTATGCTTCACTGGAAGAGTTTAAACAAGAGCATGAGTGCATCTGCGACTTTTTTTGCACATCGCAGTATGAAGATACCATCGATAGCGTTGAGATGCAGTGGGTACAAGATGTTTTAAGCTCAAAAGAGCCGATTATAAAAATTTGTTATTTAAAACAAGAGTACTATTTTTCCGTATATGCAAAGAAAATATATGAAGAGAATAAAATGCATATGATGGTCACATTTAATGACATAACAGAGATGTACAACATACGGCACAAATTTGAAGACTTGTCTATGCAGGATGCGCTGACAGATATTTACAACAGGCGTTATTTTAATGTTGTATTTCCTCAGGAATTAAACAGAGCAAAAAGAACGCATGAAAGTTTTTGTTTTGCGATTATGGATGTAGATAACTTCAAACTTTACAATGATAATTACGGACACGATGCCGGAGATGAAGTGCTGCAAAAAATTACTGCAAAAATTACAGAATTAACCCAGCGTGCTAATGAATTTTTCTTTCGTTTAGGGGGAGAAGAGTTCGGTTTTATCTGCAGTGCATATACAAAAGAGGAAGCACTGCAGCATTTAGAAAATATATGTAAAGAAGTAGAAAATTTAAAAATTGAACATCTGTATAATGAGGATTACGGCGTTGTTACAATCTCCATAGGTATATGCTATCTCTTTGATGCCCCTCAGGGTGAAGTAAAACATATTTACAAAAGTGCGGATAATGCACTCTACAGAGCGAAAGAAACAGGGAGAAATAAAGTCGTTTTATTTGAAAACTGCTGAGAGAGCTTTTTTTGTTAAAGAAGAAATCGGTGTTACATGTAACGCATCTCTGTCTACCCAAACAGCATTTTCAAAATTTTGGAGTTTGTACAGCTTTACATGTAAGCGGTATTTTGTGTAAGCGTGTTTAAAGCTTCCTAAAAAGTTTTCTTCTAGGGGGTCAACACTTGGAAGCTCAAGCATATTTTTGTACATATTACCTGTCGCGGGGGTGAGTGCTATTTTGTCATTTTTCAGACATATACCGTAAAAAAGCTCCATTGACTCATACTCTTTTTTCTTTTTGAGTGTATAAAGTTCGGCTTCATCTTTTCCTTGACAGTAGGTTTGCATCGGGCACTCGTTACATTTTGGGTTTTTCGGTAGGCAGACCAGTGAGCCTAAATCCATCAGTGCAAGGTTATGGCTTCTTGGGTGGCTGTGGTTGAGGAGTTTTTGCGCGTACTCCCAGACGGTTTTATCTGTTACATGTAACAGTGCGTAATAGCGTTTTATTACTCTTGCTATGTTAGTGTCAACAACAGGGACATTTTGCCCGTAGCCGAAACTGCAGATGGCACTTGCCGTGTATTGCCCAATGCCGGGTAGAGTAAGCAGTTCTTTGTGTGTTTTTGGCAGAGCTTTTTGACACAGCTGAGCCGTTTTATGCAGATTTCTTGCACGTGAATAATACCCTAAACCGCTCCATGCTGCCAACACATCATCAAGTGGAGCTTCTGCAAGAACTTCAAGCGTGGGAAATTTTGCCAAAAACTGCGGATAATACTCATCCCGTACACGATTTACCTGTGTTTGCTGCAGCATGATTTCACTCAGGTATATATGATAAATATCATTGGTTTTTCGCCAAGGCAGCTCATGCCTGCCCTGTTTGTCATACCATGCAAGAAGCTCTTTTTGCGCCTCGGTTATCTTTTTTATAACAACTGCTCCCGAATAAATTCACTGTAGTGCCCTTCTTGTTCTTCAAGCTCTTCATGTTTGCCCTGCTGGACTATTTCGCCTTCATTAAGCACATAAATCATATCTGCATTTTTTACGGTGCTGAGTCGATGAGCGATAGTTATGACCGTTTTGTTCTTAAGCAGAGGTGTGAGAGCTGTAAAAAGTTTTGTTTCGGTATGTACATCAAGTGCTGAGGTAGATTCATCAAAAATGACTACACTCGGATCGGCAATTATCATTCTGGCAATGCTGAGTCTTTGTCTTTGTCCGCCTGAGAGTCTAATGCCGTGATGGCCGACTATGGTTTCAAGACCGCTTGGCATATTTTTAAGCATATCTGAGAGCTGGGCGATTTGGAGTGCTTTGTAAATTGCTTCGTCGTTTATATTCTCATGTCCCATCGTGATGTTAAATCTCAGTGATGCATTAAAGAGGATAGGCATCTGCAGTACTAAAAATATTTTTTGACGCACTGAATGTTTGTCAAGCTCTTCTGTGGCAATATCATTGTATTTAAGCTCACCCGATATTTTTTCATAAAAACCGGCAATAATCTGTGCAAGGGTTGTTTTCCCGCTGCCGCTCGCACCGATAAGAGCTATTTTTGAGCCGTATTTGACATTAAAAGTAATCTCTTTGAGGATGAGCTTTTCGCTTGAAGTGTAGGTAAAGCATAAGTTTTTAAGGGCAATATCCATGCTGTTTGATTCAAGTTTTTTTTCTCCGCTTATTTCTGTTTTGAGTGTTAAAACCTTGTTGATGCGTTCAAGCGCGGCTTTGGCAGAAGCATAACTGTACTGCATGGAAAGAATGTCCTGTACCGGTGTCATAATAAACCAGATGTAGCCAAACATGGCAAACATCATACCGATGCTCAAATCGCTGTATGCCACAAGCAGAAGTCCTGAAGCACGGATGAGTTCAAAAACACTTAAAAATATCGTGTAAGAGAGTTTCTCGTAAGCTACACTTTTAAAACTGAATTCATTTGATTTGTCTTGAATTTTCTTTGCCTGCTCTACGGCTTTGCTAAAAAAATGCTGCTCTTTGTTGCTTGCTTTTATCTGCCCGAAGAGCTCAAGCGTTTCGCCGACATTTTCCTGAAACTCCGAAATAGCCTGGTTTTCCTCTTTTTTCAGTTCCCCGACGCGCGCAGACATTCTCTTGCTCACAAACATTATAAGCGGCTGCACGAAAAGGATGAGTATGCCTAAAACAGGATTGATAACTATCATAACAATACCTACGGCTATGAGTGTCAAAACAGATGCAACAAAACGTGAAGCACTGCTCATTATAAAAGCATCAAGGGTATTGATGTCTGTTATAAGATTGGCTGTAATTGCACCGCTTCCAAGTGTTTCATAAGCATTCATAGAGGTAATTTGGAGATGTTTTAAAAGGCGTGAGCGTATCATAAAGGTAACATATTTTGAGATTTTTGTAAATATTTTTGTACTGATTACACCTAAAAAATAGTATAAAAAACGTAAAAATATAACAGCAAAAGCAACAAGAGAAATGTAATAAAAAGCAGAACCGCTGCCTAAAAGTTCGTTAATGGCGGGAACGATATACTCCGGCTTATGAAGGAGAACTTCGTCGACCATCACCGGTAGCATTAAAGGCACAGGTACGCTGACTATAATGGCTAA
>CAZDEM010000060.1:0-4059 GCA_964504315.1 uncultured Sulfurimonas sp. | reverse complement strand
CATAACGACATCAAGACCCGGTCCGCTGAGTTTACCAAGAAGTGCAACACGAAGAGGCTGCCCGATTTTACCGAAGCCTATTTCCATCTCCTGGACAACTTTTTCCATAATGTGATGATAATCAACCGGAAGATGTAACTCTGGTGCTTCAGATAAGCTGTTTGCAAATACTTCAAGAACTTCTATGGCATTGCCTTTAAAGGCTTTTTTGGCAGCTTTTTCATCATATGATGTAGGTGTGGTAACGACCTCATTTATAAGCTCTGCCAACTCTTTTAATGTTTTTGCTCTCTCTTTAAGCGCATCTAGTAAAATTTCTTTTTTATCATGTGAACTCAGCACTACGCCGAAATCAGTAAGCAGTTCAACAAGCTCTTCATTTGATGTGTTTTTGATGTAATGCGAGTTGAGCCAGTCGAGCTTTTCTGTGTTGTAAATGGACGCTGATTTATTGATATCTTTTGGGTCAAACAGTGTTTTCATCTCATCCATAGAAAAAATTTCCTGATCGCCGTGACTCCAGCCAAGACGTACGAGAAAGTTTAAAAGAGCTTGAGGCAGGTAACCCATCTCTTTGTATGCCATAACATCCGTCGCACCGTCACGTTTTGAGAGTTTTTTGCCCTGTGCGTTATGAATCATAGGGACATGGTAAAATTTTGGTATATCAAATCCGAGTGCTTCATATACTACTATCTGTTTAGGTGTGTTTGAAAGGTGGTCGTCTCCGCGGATGACTTCATTGATGCCCATTAAAGCATCATCAATTGCCACAACAAAGTTATAAGTAGGGCTTCCGTCAGCTCTGGCGATGACAAAATCATCTAAAATATCTTCGGCTTGAAAAGAGATGTCTCCTTTGACACCGTCATGCACGACAATCTCACCGCTTAGAGGTGCTTTGATACGGATGACCGGTTCAACACCTTCGGGCGGTGTGCCGCAAAAATCACGATACTTTCCATCATATTTTGTACGTTCTTTATTTGCCATTTGCGTCTCACGTAGTGCATCGAGTTCTTCTTTGCTCATGTAGCATTTGTAGGCTTTATCTTCATCAAGAAGCTGTTGTATATATTTTTTATAAATATCTTCACGTTTGCTTTGGTAGGTGATTTCTCCGTCAGCCTCAAGCCCAAGCCACTCAAAAGCATTTAAAATCGCCTCTGTTGCTTCTTCGGAGTTTCTTGCTTTATCGGTATCTTCAATACGAAGAACAAATTTACCATTATTTTTTCTCGCCCAAAGGTAAGAAAAAAGAGCAGTGCGTAAACCGCCGATATGTAAGTAGCCTGTAGGGGATGGAGCAAAACGTGTAACAACCATGATATACCTTTAGATAAAAAGTTTCTTGCAATTTTAGGCAAATGTTGGTTAAAGGCTGGTAAAATACTTTATTAAAATTAATAAAATGGATTTTTATGGTTAAATTACTACTTATTTTTATGTTTGCAGGTTTTTTACATGCAGAGGTTTATGATGGCGTAGCTGTTGTTGTAGAAGACAAAGCTATTACTCTGCTTGATATTCAAAAAGAGATGCAGGCAGAGCATTTGGATGCAAAGAAAGCTTCTGATATTTTGATTCGTAAAAAACTTGAAGAGCTTGAAATTGCCAAAAGAAACATTTCGGTCTCAAGTGCAGAAGTGTATGATGACATTAAAAAGATGGCAGAAGCAAACAGCTTGAGTATCAGTCAGCTTTATGATGCCATAAGAGAACAAAACGGACTGAACTCTGAAGAGTTTAAAGAGAAAATAAAACAAAAACTTTTAAGTCAAAAACTTTATGCTGCTATTGCGATGTCTTCACTTTCAGAGCCAAGCGATGAAGAAATAAAAGAGTATTACAAACTGCACAAAGACAAATTTAATCACCCGGAATCTTTTTCTGTCAGTATTTACTCAGCAAAAGATAAAAGCAGATTAAAAGAGAAAACAGACAACCCAATGTTTTATGCACCGGATATAAGAATGCAGGAACAAGTGCTTTTTTATAATAAGATTTCACCACAACTCGCAAGCATACTGCAAAAAACACCGCAAGATCATTTTACGCCGATTTTATCTGACGGTAAAGGCGGATTTATGAGCTTTTATATTAAGTCTGTTACAAAATCAAAAGAGACCGACTTAAAAAGCTTGAAGCCGCAAATTATGAATGCACTTATGGCAGACAAACGTGAAGCAGTGCTTAGTGATTATTTTGCAAGACTTCGTGATAATGCAGACATAAATATAATCAGACTGCCAAAATAAATTATGCTTGATGATAAAAATTTTATAAATATAGCCTCAGAAATAGCTTCGGCATCCAAATGTGTTTCAAAACAGGTCGGTGCGGTCATCGTTAAAGACGGACGTATTCTAAGCACCGGATATAACGGAACGCCTGCGGGGTATACGAACTGTTGTGACCACTGGAATGACGAATACACAAAAGAGCATCACGAATGGAGCAAGACCTACGAAATTCATGCGGAGATGAATGCAATTATCTGGGCGGCAAGAAAGGGTATCTCTATAGAAGATGCGACAATTTATGTGACACTTGAACCTTGCAGCGAATGCAGTAAAAATCTTATTGCCAGCGGAATCAAGCGTATAGTTTATGCTAAAGAGTATGAACACACACACTCCGAAACTGTCTCAAAATTTTTAAAAGACAACGGAGTGAAGATAGAAAAACTAACTCTTTAAAAACTCTTCGGCTTTTTCTGGTGGACGGGCTATGATTGCTTTGTCCCCTTTTATGATTATGGGGCGTTCTATCAGTTTAGGATGTTGGGCCATTGCTTCGATGAGTTTATCCTCATCATGCTCATTTTTCAAATCAAGTTCTTTATAAATATCTTCTTTTGTACGCATCATCTCTCTTGCGCTTTTGAGTCCGAGCATTTTTAGGATGTTTTTAAGCTGTGCGGCACTCGGGCGTTCCTCAAGATACTTGACGACATCTGCAGTGATACTGTTTTGTTCTAGTATTTTTAATGCCTCTCTTGATTTTGAACATCGTGGATTGTGCAAAATAGTATATTTACTCATTGTTTTTCCTTTTTTTTAGTAGAATTTTACACTATAATAGTTTCAATTAATTAATAAAGAGGTTTTAGTTATGAAATATAAAAATAAATCATTGAAACTTGCCGAGTTTGCAAGAAAATTACTAACAAAAAGATCACTTGAAGATGGTCTGCCTCTTATATCAAAGTATGTTAAAGATGTGATAGAGGCTGATAGATGCTCCATCTTTATTTATGACGGCGATGCAAATGAGATGTGGACGACTATAGCTGACGGAGTCGAAAAAATAACACTTCCTGCCGACAAAGGCTTAGTCGGTTACACACTTAAAGCAAAAAAGCCTGTTATGACGAATGATGCTTACAAGCATCCGGAATTCTTACCTGAAATTGACTCTGCAACAGGATATATAACCAAAAATATTATTACAGCGCCTATATTTAGCTCCAAAAGAGAGATTATCGGTGTGCTGGAACTGCTCAACAAAAAAGAGGGTTTTGATGAAGAAGATGTACGCTTTATGATATTTTTTGCCCATTATGTGAGTGGATTTTTAGAACTGCTGCATACTTATATAGATCAAGACAAGCGAGTAGACTAGGATGAAAAAATTCAATAAAATTGCCGAATTTGGTAAAAAACTGATGTCTATGGATGACATGAATAATACAATTGAATTGATTGCAGATGAGGCAAAAGAACTTGTCGGGGCACAAAGATGCTCTATATTTATAGTAGACAATGAGGATGAGATGCTTTGGTCAACACTCAGTGACGGCATAGGCAAAATTGTTGTTGCACTTGACGGGGGTATTGTCGGTGCTACATATCAAAGTAGAACTCCTCAAGTAGTGAATACGCCTTATGAAGATGAAAGGTTTTTGCCAAATATTGACAAAAAAAGCGGTTATATAACCCAAAATATGATAACGGTACCTATATTTGACTCTAAGCGAGAAGTTATGGGTGTTATGCAACTTTTAAATAAAGAAACAGACTTTGATGAAGAAGATTTAGAAATACTTACTTTTTTTGC
>CAZDEM010000059.1:0-9798 GCA_964504315.1 uncultured Sulfurimonas sp. | reverse complement strand
ACTTTGACATAAATAAAAACTTCTTCCAATCCCGTCAAATGATGTCAATTCTCCATTAAGACACTGTAGTCTTAATAGATTATATTGCGGCTCTCTTGTTCTGCAAGAAACACACATTCTAGTTGGTTTATGAAATTTTTTTGCCATTATATCTAAATCTTACTTTATTTAATAGGGCTTATCGCTCTATTATTAAGCCATCGTTGTCAAAATCCAAAACTTTCACACCAAAGTCAGGAAATTTCTGCTTCATTCTGTTTGCAATCATCGCCGAATCATCATCATAAACAAGTGAGAAAAATGTAGAACCGCTTCCTGAGAGCGTACTCATTAAAGCACCACTTTCGTATGCAACCTTTTGAACACTAAAGAGCTCCGGCAGTGTTTTCATTCTTGCTTTTTGATGAAATCTGTCTTGTGCGGCAAGTTTTAACATCTCCCAGTCTTCATTAAAAAACGCTGCTACTGTTAACGCTGTATGAGAAAGATTATAGACTGCATTTTCTTTTGAGTATGATTTTGGCAGGACTGTTCTTGATTTTGAGGTGTTCATCTGTTTATTTGGAATAACCACTACAGCTTTCAAATAATCAGGAAGATGTTTTTTTTGAGAGAAGACTTTATTTTTTTCAATAGTAGCCGCATTGAATCCACCCATAACAGCAGGTGTAATGTTATCAGGATGGGATTCATAGACAAGTGCATGATTGAGAATTCTACGCTTTGAAACACGAATACCGGCCGCTTCATGTGCCGAAGCAATAGCTGAGACTATAACGGCAGAAGAACTTCCAAGACCGCGGGACATTGGAATTTGATTATAAAATGTAAACTTGAAATTTTGTTTATTTTTTGTCAGTCTTGAATAATGCTCATTAAAAATACTGATAAAAAGATTGTTTCCTTTTAATCTTGGATTATTTTCACCTTCACCTTTGATGCTTACACTAAAAAATTTTGAAGGGTGAAACTCAACTCTGTTTCTTAAATTTACTGCCAAACCCAAAGTATCGAAACCTGGTCCTAGGTTTGCAGACGTTGCCGGTACACTTATTGTCACTGATTATCCTATCCAACAGCACCTATCATATACAGGGGTGTTGTATTTGTGCTAAACTCATTATAATCCAGCACATCCGGTAGTCTAAAATCTACCTGTGGCGCTGTTTCTATTTTTTGAGTTTTTATCTCTTGATTGATTTTAACAAAATATAGCTTTCCAATCGCTTTGATGGGTTGATTTTTATTAAAATAAAAAGCATCCGTCGCGAAAAGAGGAATTTTTTTTAAAATACTTAATGATTTTAAAAATATATAGGCAACCTTGATTGCCATAAAACTTCCCGGTCCATTAGCATAAAATAATTTCTCTACATCATATTTATTGAGTATATCTTTAAAAATCAAAGGGAGAACATCGGAGCTTTTTTCATCGCTGAATATTGTTTCAATGAGTCTGTTTTTCTCATAAATGCCAATTTTTATCGGTGAAGTCAGCGTTATGCATAAAACATCGACCTTAGGCATATGCTTTTTCTAACTCTCTGGTTTTTTCACCGACAAGTTCAACAACTTCATAATTATCTGCATCTTTTAGCAGCTCAAGTGTCAGCTTGTGATTTAAATCATGGCTTCCCGCCAATGCTTCATAATTGCCAATAAAATTCATACCTATAAGACTCATATCTCCGATTGCATCAAGAATTTTATGTCTGACAAATTCATCACTAAAACGCAGTCCTTCAGGATTTAATATTTTTTTATCATCTAAAACTACGGCATTTTCCAAAGAACCTCCGAGTGCAAGACCTTTTGAACGTAAATACTGCACTTCATGCAAAAATCCGAATGTTCTAGCCCTCGATATCTCATTTTTATAGCTTTCTTTGGTAAATTTTAATACATAAGCCTGCTTTTGAATGACAGGATGCGGAAATTTGATAGTAAAATCATAATTTAAATCAGGTGAAGGTGAAAGTTTGACATATTTTTCTCCCTCTTTTATCTCTACCTCTTTTTTAATCATCATCACTTTTTTGGGAATATCGAGCTCCTGTATGCCTGCTTCATCCAAAAGCATACAAAAAACTGCACTGCTCCCGTCCATCACGGGTACCTCATCAGCATCAACTATAACGCGCAGATTATCAATTCCATACGCATAAACGGCAGACAAAAGATGCTCGATTGTAGAAATCACATGATTATCTTTGCCTATAACCGTTGCCATTTTTGTATCAACAACATTCTCAGGAATCAAAGGAATAGAAACATCCACATCACTTCGGTAAAAAACGATACCGCTGTTTGATTCTAAAGGTTCCAATTTTAATCGTACAGGAGAACCTTTATGTAAGCCTATTCCAACAAGTTCAACGCTTTTTTTAATTGTTGTCTGATACATCTGTTATCCTTTATTTGCCGTCAATAATTTTTTTAGCACTCTTAATAATATCATTAATATTTAATTTTATCCATTGTTTGTCCATCCACTCTTGCGGACGCACTTCTATGCCTTGAACCAATACACCGAAATGCAGGTGATCCCCCATTGCATAGCCCGTTTTACCTGTTTTTGCAATAACTGCATTTGGAGCCACTTCATCGCCTGCTGCAACTTCTAAACTAGAACAGTGTCCATAAAGCGTATATAAACCTAAACCATGTGCTATGATAGGTGAATTTCCATATAATCCGTTATAATCTGCAAATACAACACTTCCACCGTTTTGTGTTTTTATAGGTGCCATAGCATGACTTGCCATATCTAAGCCCAAATGATATGCTTCACTGACAAATTTCCCTTTATAATAATATTTTCTATGATCTCCAAAATAGGCAACTACTTGTCCGTTTTTCAGAGGATACATTTTTTTAATTTTAAAATCACTAATCATTTCCTGCGGTACATCTGAGGTAAGTTTATGAATCAATTTTTCATTTTTTGCCCGTACATCTTCATTGATTATTTTAAATCTCTCCAGCGGAACTTCTATTCCCTGTGTCTCATCAAACTGTTCAGCCAGTTCGGCAATTTTTCCATTTAAAAATTTATCAGAAAGTGTAATTTTTGAAAGTCTATATGCTTTGTTTTTTAAATATAATGGAACATACGATTTTGTCACATTTCCTGCATCATCCTTTACCACAACTGTTGCTTTGAAGCTTTCATCCTGCACAGGCCACGCAAGTAAGGCTATATAATACCCTTCTTTGTAAAAAGGTTCAGTCTTAAAATGTTTGTTGTGATTTGATTCTATATATAACTCTTTTAAATTTTCATCTTCTGCTTTAAAAATAACGAGTGCAGAACCTCCACGAGATATTTTGTATGAATTGTTAACAATACTAACCTGAGGTCTCTTCTTGTCAATTTTAAGTTTAAATGATTTCAGTGCTACATTGCCATTAAGAAAATTCCATTTACTAGCATCCTGTGCCTGTACAATAATTTCAATATTTTTGTCTTTAATTGTATATGCACCTCGTGGCGGTTGTAATTCCAGTTTGATTACTTTTTGAGGAGCAAGCAGTCGATTATATAGCAGTTCACTATCACCGCTTTTTGTTCGCATTATCACTTTATATGATTTTATCCCGCTATCATCGACTATTTTTAACTGTAGTGGCTTTTTAAGATTCCAGTAACCGTTCGTTTGTAGTGTAATTGCAGGTGCATTACGCTCAAATGTTGCAGAAAAATAAACGTATAATCCAGCTCCTACAAATAATGTCATTAGCAATAATGCACCAAATGAAGATTTATTTCTCTTGTTTCTCAAATTATATTTCCTTAATTGATTTTAAAATTTTGTTATTGTCATCACTTTTATAAAGTCTGACTTCTTTTACATGTACCATTTCAAGCACTTCTTTTAGTGTTTTTTCGACATCTTTTTGGGTCGCACCGCTGCATTTCAAATCTTCATCTGATATATACATATTTACAATTCGTGCATTAGAACTCTGCACCATGTTTTTATACATCAAAGACTTCAAACGAAACAGCGCCAGCGATTCTCTTTTTTGCAAAAACTCTTTACATGTAAGATACTCTGCTTTTAGCTCTATTAGTTCACTAGCAACAGCAAAAGCTGTACCATTACATGTATCATTTAAAAAACCTTCAGTAAACTCTAAAAGACCTGCAAACAGTGCTGTTGCCATTTTTTGATTTATTGCAATATCATTTTTTTTCAATGTATCAAAAAGAGCGATAGTATCAGCCTGCGCTTCAATTATCAGATCAGCTGAAGCAGGAAGATTCTCTCTTTGCTTTGCATACCAGGGTAAAAATGAAAACCTAGCATCAATCTCTTGTGTTATGACTAAAGAAACTTTTTTGTGTTTGCTCAATATATAAGAATACAGGGCATTTGCGTTTGCAAATGAGTTGGCATCAGTCCTAATTACAATATGCGTTGCATTGTCTATATCATTAAAAGCTATCAAATGTCTACTTTTTTAAATCAAATTATATACTATTTCTTATTCATCTTGTAAACATATGCCAAAACTTCGGCTACTGCGCTAAACAATGCTTCAGGTATGGGCTTGTCCACATCAACTTCTTTATAAAGACTTCTTGCCAAAGGAGGATTTTGAACAATATGCACACTGTTTTCTCTTGCAATTTTCTTAATTTGCTGGGCTATATTGTCCATCCCTTTTGCAATAACCAAAGGTGCATGTGATTTGCCTTCATCATATTTTATGGCGACAGCATAGTGCGTAGGGTTTGTTATAACCACATCGGCGTTTGGTACTTCTGCCATCATTCTTTTTTTTGATGCTTCCATCTGAATTTGTCGAATTTTAGATTTAATTAGCGGATCACCTTCCATATTTTTCATCTCATCCTTAATCTCTTGCTTAGACATTTTCAAGCCGTCAAAATACTGTTTTCTTACAATAATCATATCTATAATTGCAAAAATAAATATAATAAAGAGCATTACAAAAGCGATAATTATCATTTTGTCTTTAAGCCACATTAGTTGATCATGCAGTCCAAAAAGTGCAACCGTCGGAAGTTCTTCAATAAAATAAAAGAAAAATATAAAACCAACACCCAAGGTTGTGAAAGATTTCAGCGTTACTTTGACACCTTCAATTAATTTTTTTAAGGAAAAAAGATTTTTTGTTCCTTTAATCGGGTCAATTTTTTTAAAATCCGGCATAATGGCTTTTGTAGTAAATAAAAATCCAAATTGTGCCAATGCGGCAATCACACCTGAAATGGCTACTGCAGCAGCCAAAGGAAGAACCATAAGTAAAAATTCTTTGATTGTGACTATTGCAATATCCATTGCGAATAATTTATCAACAGGCATACCGATAAGAGAGAAATAGTACCGAAAAAGATGAATCATGTGCTCTGCCATAAAAGGAAAAAGCATTAACACGCCTAATATCGCTACAAAAAGAGTAATAACCCCCGAAGTATCCTGAGATTTCGGAACATTGCCTTCTTTTCGGGCATCTTCTATTTTTTTGGGGGTGGGTTCTTCTGTCTTTTCCTGATCGTCTGCCATAAAATCTCCTAGAAGAACTCACAAAAATCTAAAATAGATTTTTCTTTAGTGCCACAGCGGCTAGCGTAAAAAAAGGGACTTATTCCTTTTTTGTTGGGAAAAATAGTCTCTTCAGTTTTTTCAGCATCATCAGCCATAGATTATGACCTTTAATCCATCTTCATTGAGAGGTCTATCCAGTTTGCTTGATGCACAAGTGCTCCTGAGCTGATAGCATCAACACCTGTTTTTGCATAAGATTCAATAGTTTCTAATGAGATATTTCCACTGGCTTCTAAAAGTATATGCGGATAATTTTCATTTCTAAAAGCAACAACTTCTTCAACTTGAGCAGGTGTCATATTGTCACACATTACAATATCAGCTCGCGCCTGCATAGCTTCCTCGGCAACAAAAAGAGTTTCAGCCTCTACTTCGATTTTTGCAGTAAAAGGAATAACTTTTCTTGCATCTGCTATATAATTTTGCAAATTTTTGATGGTTTTTAAGTGTGTGTCTTTTATCATTAATGAATCATCAAGACCCATTCTATGATTGACTGCCCCGCCGCAACGCGTTGCATACTTTTCAAACAGACGTAAAAGCGGTCTTGTTTTTCTCGTATCAAGTAATTTCACATTGTACGGCTCTGTAATATCAACATATTTTTTTGTCAGTGTTGCTATAGAGCTTGCATGTAACAGCATGTCTAAAAGTGTTCTTTCACAGCGCAGCAGTGTATGTGAATCTGCTTTAACAGTTGCTATCGTCTCGCCGTTTAAAAATGTCTGCTTGTCAGATTTGAGCCATGTAACTGAAAAATTTTCCAATTTTGCCATTGCATCTATATATTTTCTCCCTGCAACAACACCATCACTTTTTGCAATTATTTTAGCACTTGCAGGTACAGCTGCCTCAACCAGAGCATATAAATCTCCGCGTCCGACGTCTTCAGCCAATGCTTCTTTTACAAATTTTTCTATCATAATGCTAACATTCTCTCTAATGCAATTTTTGCCCATTTTTGCGTTTTTGGATCTACTTCTATCTCATTTATCGGCTCACCCTCATCTATAGCCTTGAGTGTCAAATAAACATCTTCGAGTGTCGTTTCATTCATTGTCGGACATTCCGGTTTTGTAGAACTCAGCACATAAGTATTTTTCGATCGCAAGCGGTTTACCATATTAAATTCTGTTCCAACAGCCACTTTTTGTTCTTCAGGTAACTCTGTTATATATTTGATAAGCTGTGATGTTGAACCAACGAAATCACTCGCTTCACAAATTGCAGGATCACATTCAGGGTGTGTTGCTATTAAGATACCCGGAAATTTTTTACGATAGAACTCTATGTCTTCAAGCGTAAAAAGCTGATGCACGGAACAAAATCCGTCATAACAGATGATATCAGCTTCTTTAGGGTCGCCTTCTTGTCCAATCACCATTGATTTAAGGCCCATTTGATTGGCAATATTTTGTCCCAGGCATCTGTCAGGTACAAAAAGTATTTTTTTACCTTCATCCAAAGCGGTAGTGATGATTTTTTTTGCATTGGAACTTGTACATACCATTCCGCCCATCTCTCCGACTTTTGCTTTAACATCAGCATTTGAATTTATATAGGTAATCGGTAAAATATTTTCTTTGGCAATGCCGTTATCTTGTAAATACTTCACAGAATCATCATAATACATTGAGTCAATCATTCGAGCCATTGCACAGCAGGCTACCTTTGGCATAACTACACGTTTGTTTGGAGAGAGTACTTTTACACTCTGGCCCATAAATCCAACACCGCAAAAGAGTACATATTCGGCATCATCAGCTATTGTTCTCATAGCCAATTCCAACGAGTCACCTGTAATGTCAGCAAGTTCAAATACTTCATCACGCTGATAAAAGTGTGCAACAACAGTTACACTCAGCTTTTCTTTGAGTTCGTTAATTCTTTTTTTTAATTCATCATTTGTTAACTGCAAAAAATCATCCTGTATTTTATAATTATGTAATTATATCAAAATATATTTAGCATAGACACAGTAGAATGTCATCACTCAAATAATTTAAGGTAATTTATGGATTTTTTATTTAATATCAATGTTGATTTTTACATTGCGGCATATCTTATAGGCGGTATTCCATTTGGTCTTTTACTTGCAAAGAAATTTGCGGGTGTTGATGTAAAGTCGGCTGGAAGCGGTAGTATAGGTGCAACAAATGTTTTACGGGTTGTCAAAGAGACTAATCCGGTTTTAGCAAAGAAACTGGGCATTGCAACACTTGTTTTAGATGCACTCAAAGGTGTTGTCGTTTTAACCGCCGCATATTTTATGGGGCTTGATGAATCAGTTTTATGGGCTGTTGCAGTTTTAGCAGTTCTTGGGCACTGTTTTTCTCCTTATTTAGGATTTGAAGGCGGTAAAGGCATCGCAACGGGAATGGGTGTCATGATGTTTATGCTGCCTGTTGAAACGACTATTGCATTAATAGTCTGGCTGGTTATGGCAAAAACAGTCCGTATCTCTTCAGTTTCATCCCTTACAGGTGTGCTTGCCCTGCTCATCTCAAGTTTTATAATTCATCCGAATATGGTACATGCACCAGTTGTTTTTATTATAGCTATTCTCTTTTATAAACATATTCCGAATATCATCCGTGTTATCAAGGGTGAAGAAAAAAGAGTCATATAATTTGAAAATCCACATTGAAAATTTAGCCTTTACATGTATCATAGGTATTTTGGATTTTGAGAGAAAAAATGCACAAGAAGTTATCATCAATGTAGAAATTGAATATGATTTTAATGATGACTTTATTAATTATGCCGAGGTAGCAGATTTCATAAAGACAACTCTAATAAATGAAAAATTTCTACTTATAGAAGATGCTTTGAAACATTTAACATTAAAACTTAAAGAAAAATTTTCAAAAATAAACACTCTCTATCTAAAAATCACAAAACCCTCCATATTGCCCGACTGCGTGGTAAGTGTAAGCGAGACTAGAAACTTCAATTCTTAATCCTAACTTCATTTTTTTTTAAAAAAAATTGAAAAAAACTTTAAAGTAACCTAAAATTATGCTATTATTCCACCAAATATTTAAGCACAGGAAAAATGAATGCGTATTCTCATTATAGAAGATGAAGTTACATTAAACAAAATGTTAGCAGAAGGACTCAAAGAATTTGGTTATCAAAGTGATGTTGTTGAAACGTTAAAAGACGGTGAATACTATCTTGACATCCGTAACTATGATTTAGTTCTTATGGACTGGATGCTTCCGGATGGAAACTCAGTTGATATCATAGGTGATATTAAAGCAAATACACCAAAAACAGTAGTTGTTGTTATTTCAGCAAGAGATGACAATGAAAGTGAAATCGAGGCATTACGTGCCGGTGCTGATGACTACATTAGAAAACCGTTTGATTTTGATGTATTAATTGCTCGTATTGAAGCACGTCTTCGTTTTGGCGGAAGTAATATTATCGAAATAGAAGATTTGACAATTAACCCTGAAGAAGAAAAGATTACATACAAAGAGACAGAAATAGAACTTAAAGGGAAACCTTTTGAAGTGCTTACCCATCTAGCTCGTCACCGTGATCAAATAGTATCAAAAGAACAACTTCTTGATGCTATCTGGGAAGAACCTGAACTCGTTACTCCAAATGTAATCGAAGTTGCCATTAATCAGATTAGACAAAAAATGGATAAACCTTTATCTATCACAACAATAGAAACTGTACGCCGTCGCGGTTACCGTTTTTGTTTTCCAAAAGAAGTTTAATTAAACTCTAACATGATATAATCACATAAATACAATTATGAGGTTATATCATGTTTTCCAAGCGAAGTATTCGAACTAGCTTTCTTATTCAACTGATTTTTTCATCAGTAACACTCATAATTATCTTTTCATCTCTTTTATATTTTTATATAGAAAAATCCATTTATGATGATAAAAAAGCAGAGCTTATACAGTATGCAAAAAATATTTCTGCCTACAAATCAGTGTTTCAGGCCGATGAGTCTATTCCTGAAAACTTTTTCTCCCTCAATGTCGGAATAATTTATTTAAAAAATCCCGATACACAGATGGATGTATATGAAAAAACAGATCATAAGCATACCTACTTAACACTTGTATACCCTTTTAATCTTGATGACAAGAGTTATCTTAAAATTACAAAAGATATCACGCAGACAAAACGACTTCTGACAAAAATAAAAAGATACATCTTTATCATCAATATCGCCAGTATTTTACTTGTTATAGTC
>CAZDEM010000058.1:0-9872 GCA_964504315.1 uncultured Sulfurimonas sp. | reverse complement strand
GCTATGATGCATGTGGTATAATTTATGATGAAAATAGATTAAAACCTTTTAAAAATGGGCATACAAATGGTTTTTTATGCCCTCATTTAAATCATTATGACAAATTTGAAAGAATAATAAAGCCAAGGTATAAAGGTCAAGAAATCACAATGAAAGAAGCTCTTCTAAAACTGAAAGAGCTTTTTGAATCTGAACTTAAAAGTGATATTTTACATTATCGAGGAAGTGGTAATTTTGCTTTAATGCAGGAAGTGACTGATCATTTCTTTGCAAATCTCGGTGCAACACTTACGAATGGAACTTTATGTGACGGTGCGGGAGAAGCCGGGATTATAGAAGGTCGAGGGAGTAATAAAAATATGCCTTTGAATGAGATTGAGAAATCTGATGTTATTATTTTTTGGGGAAGAAATCCACATACGACATCTTCGCATATTTTACCGCTTATAAAAGATAAAACCATTATAGTAATTGATCCTGTTAAAACTAAAATAGCTCAAATGGCTGATTTACATATACAGATTAAGCCCCATACTGATATTTATCTTGCGCTTCTTTTATCAAGATTTGTTCATATTAATGACAGTTTGAATGAAGAGTTCATTGAAAAATATGCAAGTGAGTTTGAAGAATATTATGAACTGACTCAGGGTGTCCGTATTAAGGCTACGCTTGAAAATATAGGTGTGACCTTGGGTGACATAGGCGATATACTAGAATATACCATTGATAAAAAAGTGGCCATTGTTTGTGGCGTTGGTATTCAAAAATATAGAGACGGTGCTGATATAATGCGAAGTATTGATGCTTTTGCTGTTTCTCTGGGTCTTTTTGGCAAAGAAGGATGTGGAGTGGCTTATCTTGGAAATTCCAAAGAGGCAATTGAATCACCTTTTGAAACAAAAGCCAAACGCGTTTCTAAAGTAAATACCAATTTTGATGAGTTTGATACTGTTTTTATTCAGGGTGCTAATCCTCTTGCGCAAATGCCTGATAGCTTGAGAGTCCAAAACGCACTTGAAAAAACGCCGAATGTAGTTTATTTCGGTTTATATGAGAATGAAACAAGTGCAATGGCAGATTTGGTTATTCCTGCAAAAACTTTCTTGGAAAAGGATGATATAAGAACTTCATATTCTCATAACGGATTAATGGTAATGAATAAACAAATTGAGAGTGATACAGGTATCAGCGAGTATGATTTGGCTGCTTATTTATGTAAAGAATTTAATATAGAACTTAAATCAGAACAGAAATATTTACAACATTTTAAAAATTTCGGTATTAAAAAAATAAACGGATGCTTTGAAGTTGAAAACAGAGAAGCAATTCCGTATAAAGACGGTTTTGACACAAGTGATTCAGAATTTGTTTTTCTTGAAGAATTTGAAACACAGCAGAGTGAAGGTGAAGATGAATTTAATCTTATAACACCTAAAAGTCATACAAGTTTGAATTCGCAGTTCAAGCGAGACAAATATGTCTACATAAATCCTTCTCATGGGTATAATGACACACAACAGCTGAAACTCACTTCCGAAAACGGTAGTGTTGTTTTGAGAGTAAAAAATGATAATCGACTGCGTGATGATACACTTTTAATATACAGCGGAACGCCCGGTGTGAATAATTTGACATCATCAAAACATTCTTATGAAGGGAAAAGTGCTGTTTTTCAAGAAAATAAAGTTAAAATTACTAAAAAGTAAAGAGAGTATATAAAAATGAACATTAAAGAAATAGATAACAAATATGTTTTACCCACATATGCAAGGGCTGACGTTGAATTCGTCAGTGGTAAAAATGCCACACTCTTTGACAGCGAAGGAAAAAAATATATAGATTTTACTTCAGGAATCGGTGTGGTCTCTGTCGGTCATGCCAATGAAAGAATGGCCAAAGCATTGTGTGAGCAGGTTGCAAGTCTCACACATACATCAAACCTTTATTATATTGCTCCGCAGGCACTTGCTGCACAAAAAGTTGTAGAGGCAAGCGGATACGATATGCAGTGTTTTTTTGGAAACAGCGGTGCTGAAGCGAATGAAGGGGCTATAAAAATTGCCAGAAAACATGGTGAACGTGATGGAGAAATCAAAAGATACAAAATTATTACGCTTAACCACTCTTTTCACGGACGTACAATAACAACTGTCAAAGCAACGGGTCAGGAGTCTATGCATAATTATTTCGGACCGTTTCCTGATGGCTTTGTATATGCCGATGGTATAGATGAAGTAAAATCTCTAATCGATGATCATACAGCAGGTGTGATGATAGAACTTATTCAGGGTGAGGGTGGAGTAGAACCACAAGATAAACAAAAAGTACAACAACTGGCAAAACTTTTAAAAGAGCGTGAGATTCCTTTGATTGTCGATGAAGTGCAGACCGGAGCGTATAGAATCGGTGAGTTTACAGCATCGCAAGCATATGACATAGAACCTGAAATAATTACATTGGCAAAAGGTGTTGGCGGCGGTGTTCCAGTTGGAATTGTAATGACAACACTTAAAAATGTATTGAGCGCAGGGGACCACGGTTCTACTTTCGGGGGAAACTATTTAAGCAGCCGTGCCGTGTGTGAAGTTGTAGATATACTCAATGAAAAAAAGCAAAACGGTGATTTGGAAATAACTTCTTTGATGTTCAACCAGGCATTGGAAAAGTTTTATAATACCCACCAAGATATATTTACACAAAAAGTCGGTATAGGCATGATGTGTGGACTTCGTGTCAAAGACGGCGATACTCTGACAAACATCATAAATCTGGCAAGACAAAACGGTGTCATGGTGCTTAAAGCAGGAAGAAATACGCTTAGATTCTTACCGCCGCTTACAATAACAAAAGAGGAAATTGATGAAGGCTTTAGTGCTCTTAACTCTGCTATGTCTCAGTTGTAGTTTTACTCTTTTTGCAGATGAGAATAATAGCACTTTAGAGAAGTTTATATCTTCTTATAAGCAGCTGCAGTTTCAATATGATTATGAAAAAAATCAAGCTGAGAGTTCTAAGCTTCGTGATTCATGGATAGCACCTGTTCAAATTAATTATAGTTATTCCAAAAGTAATCCGTATAATACCAAGCAGTCAAATCAAAATGCGGCTATCAGAATAAATCAGCCTATTTTTCAAAGCGGGGGTATTTACTACGGCATCAGATTTGCCAATGCAAGTAAATATTATACAAATTATTCCATAGATGTGGCAAAACGTAAAATGATTAAAGATACAATTGCTACTTTAATGCAGATAAAACAAACACAGCTTAAGGAAGAGAAGCAAACATTACAAATTAAAAACGCCCAAATAAATTTAGAACAAAAAAAAGAGGAGTATTTTAGCGGGCAGCTTGACTCCGGTTTTTTAGATGACGCTATTATACAAAAAAATGTAGCTGTGTCCGCTTTGTATGATATTCAAACGGCTAAGGAGAAATTAATCAGTTCGTTTCATGCTTTAAGTGATTTGGATTATAAAAAAGTAAATATTCCTCATTTGGACTATTTAAATAATGAAGAGTTTTTAAAGCATAATATAGTGTTGCAAATGAATAAAGCTCAAATAGAGAAAAATAGATACAATAAAGATGTAACTATTGCAAAATACCTTCCAAGAGTAAACCTCACAGCAGGATATAATTGGAAACTGACGACAAATCAGGCTTTTCAAGTTGGTTCGACGGTTGTAAGTAATTCAAATGAATTGGATTATTATGATTATGGAGTTTCTGCTTCAATTCCACTCGATATTAATACATTCAGGGATATTGAATCTGCAAAAGTCGACTATTTAAAAGCTAAAGTTGTGCAAAAAGATAAACAAAGAGAGTTGAACTCTTTGTATGAACAGGTCATGCACAATATTGAAAATTTTAATAAAAAGATATCTTTGAGTAATGAAAATATTGCGTTGTATGCCAAGCTTTTAAACGATACAAAAGAACTTTTTAAGGCCGGATATAAGACAGAATATGATGTCAAAACACTACAAAACTCTCTGCAGATACAAAATATAGATACAAAAATATACGAAATAGACAAACAGTTAGAACTTTTAAATCTCTATGAGATGTATGTTAACGGAGAATAAATGAAATTTAGTGAATATATGACAGAGTGGCTTTATGGCGAAGATGGTTACTATGCTACCTATAAAAACATAGGAAAAAGCGGTGATTTTTATACAGCGGTAAGTACAAGTAAATTTTTTGGCGGTACGATTGCCAAGCATATTATTTCCCTTGTAGATGAAGGATTTTTACAAAAAAATGCCGTAATTTGTGAGATAGGAGCGCATCATGGTTATTTTCTAGCAGATGTGTGTGAGTTTATTTATACACTGAGACCGGAACTTTTATCGAGCTTTAGCTTTGTAATTATAGAGAGATTTGATGATTTGCAAAAACATCAAAAAGAGTATTTTTCTGAAAGTTTTGGTGATGCTGTTGCATTGACACATTACAAATCTTTAAATGAGCTGCAATGTGAAAATGCTTTTTTTATAGCAAATGAAATATTTGATGCATTTCCTTGTGAACTTTACTTTAAAGGTGAGAGTGCAAGAGTTGAAAATCATGAAGTAATGTTTGATGTAAAAGATGACTGGGTGCAAATAAAGGCAAAAAAATATTATAAAGACAGAGGCGAAATAGCTGTCGGATATGAAGAATTTGCAAAAGAGATGGCACATGCTGCTAAAAAATTTGAATTTATAAGCTTTGATTACGGTGAGATGCAGGCTCGTCCTGATTTTTCACTTCGAATTTATACCAAGCATGAAGTACATCCATTTTTTGAAGAGGGTTTAAACAGAGCAGAACTTTTTGCTAAAAGTGATATAACCTACGATGTCACCTTTTTACATGTAAAGGATGCCTATGAAGAGGCAGGTGTGGAATTTGTAGAGTTTAAAGCCCAAATGGTTGCACTTGTAGATATGGGTATATTAGATCTTTTAGAGATGTTAAAAGAGAATGCTGATGAAAAAATATATAAACAGGAACTTGAAAAAGCAAAAATGTTGATAATGCCAAATTTTTTAGGAGAAAGATTTAAAATGATAAAATTTAGAAAGGGTGCCTAAAGAGCCCCTATCATTTTAAGCAGCTCCTCAGGTCTATTAGAGTTTTTTATAGCATTTTCTTTTGAAATCACTTTTTTCTGAAGCAGTTCTATAAGCTGTTGTGTTTGTGTTGTCATATTTGTTTCTTGCTGATTAAGC
Source organism: uncultured Sulfurimonas sp. (assembly GCA_964504315.1). Classification (GTDB taxonomy): domain Bacteria; phylum Campylobacterota; class Campylobacteria; order Campylobacterales; family Sulfurimonadaceae; genus Sulfurimonas. The sequence goes on along the minus strand of CAZDEM010000058.1, from coordinate 4,646 downwards.
TGCATTTGTGAATAAATTTGATGGACTTTGTCTTCTCTAATCTGATTTTGTACAGCCGGATTGGTAATAAGAATTTCCTGTGTAGCAACTTTACCGCTTCCCACCCTTGGAATCAGTGTTTGGGAAATTACAGCCACCAATGAAGAGGCTAGCTGTGCTCTAACTTGAGCTTGTTCTTCGCCGTCAAATACATCAATAATACGGTTAATAGTTCCAGGTGCAGAGTTTGTATGCAGGGTTCCAAAAACCAAGTGACCTGTTTCGGCTGCTGTTAATGCGGCACCGATGGTTTCAGCATCTCGCATCTCCCCGATGAGAATGATGTCGGGATCTTGACGAAGTGCATATTTGAGTGCTGTGGCGAATGATTCTGTACTGCTTCCTACATCACGTTGAGAGAAGAGAGACTTTATATTTTTATGAACGAACTCCACCGGATCTTCAATCGTGATAATATGGCGGCGTTCTGTCATATTTATTTCATGAAGCATTGATGCAAGTGTTGTTGATTTACCGGAACCCGTAGGACCGGTCACTAAAATAAGACCCTTTTCCTTTTTGACAAGCTCTTTAAAAATCGGAGGATTACCATATTCGTCAAGTGTTGGAATCTCAATAGGAATCATACGAAAAGCACAGGCAATTCCGTGAATAGTTCTATAAAAGTTTGCACGAAAACGACCAATATCTTTAAGCTCAAAAGAGAAGTCCAATTCATTATGTTCTTCAAACACTTTCTTTTGCTTGTCCTCAATCAATGAATATGCCATCTCTTCAACATCATTAGCAGTTAATACAGGAAGGTTCAAAGCACGCAACTCTTTGTCTATTCTAATCTGCGGTTCACTGCCGACAACCAGGTGTAAATCAGAAGACTTAAATGCCAAAACACTTTTTAACAGTTTTTTTATGTCCATATTTTGAGACGAACTCTGTGCTGCTACTTCTTCACTCATAAGAAACTCCTTTGATATTGTTCTTCATTAAATCCTACAATGACATTATTATTATACTCAATTACGGGGCGTTTTATGAGTAGATTTTCTTTACAGAGCCACTCTTGCTGCTGTTCTTCATTCAGGTTTAATTCTTTTAGTTTTAAATTTCTATAGGTAGTGCTTCTGGCATTAAAGAGAGGTTTTATGCCGACTTTTGAAACCCAGTATTGTATTTTTTCACAAGGAAGTTCTTGTGTTTTAAAGTCGAAAAGTTCATATTCTATATTATGTTTTTTAAAAAATGAGAGTGCCTTTTTGACACTGTCGCAATTTTTAATGCCATAAACTTTTATCATGATGTTACTCTATGATTTTTGGAACAATAAAAAAGTTGTCTGCACTGTTTGGAGCATGTATTAAAATTTCTTCACTAATGGATGAGTCGCAGTGAGGAGTATCTTCTCTTAGCGGGGTTGCTTTGTCGTTCATAGCAAAAGTATCATCTATCCCTTCTGTATTTAGCTCACTTAAATTGTCTACAAAACTTACGATTTCTGAGAGTTGTGATACAATTTCTTCACGTTTATCATCACTTACATGTAAAAAAGATAATTTTTCCAATTTTGTTAATAGTGCATCATCTACTTGCATTTTTTATCCTGTAAATATTTTATTTTTTAAATTTTATCATAGAAAACTTAGGTTTACTCAGGTATTTGATAAAACTTTAACTTATTTGTGGGTAACATTATAAACTTTTAGAAAATACAAGGAATAATTTTTGAGCTTAAAAGACAATATTGAAATGGTTAAAGAAGAACTGACTTCAGAAGAGAAGTTTTTTGAGAAAGCAGTAGTTACAGAGAAGTTTGTAAAAAAATATAAAAATGTCATGATTGGTTCAGTTGTTGCAATTACACTGTTTGTAGCAGGTAATATTACTTATAATATTAATAAAGAGCATACGCTTAAAGCTGCAAATGAAGCACTTTTGAAATTGGAAGTAAATCCGAAAGATAAAGCTACATTGGCTACGTTGGCCTCATTAAGTCCTGCTTTGCATGATGTATGGGTATATTCTCAGGCAGTTGTTGCAAAAAATGTAAAAGAGTTAGAAAAACTTCAAAGTTCAAAAGCTTTATTAATAGATGACTTATCCAAATATGAAGCTGCACAAAACTTGCAAGATTTAAATAAACTTGAAAATTACAGTGAGAAACAAAATGCAATCTACAGAGATTTGGCACAGGTTCAGGCCGCAATTATCTTAATGAAAGAAAAAAAACTGGATGAAGCACACTCTAAATTAAGTATGATTAGTACTAGTTCTCCATTGGCACAGGTTTCTCGTGCTTTAATGCATTATGGAGTAAAGTAAATTTTGAAAACATATATATTTTTTGCATCAGTAATTGTTTTATTGTTCAGCGCTTGTAGTACAAAAGAAGTTTTTGAACCTAAAAATGTTTCTAATGACTGGAACAAGTATGCAGATCTTGAAGATGAGATAGTTGACATTTCATCGAATGCAGCACTTTTAGATAATGGTAAAGTTCTAAGTAAAGACGGGAATACAAGTGTCCAAATAGACAGTGAACACCAAAGAGTACTTTCACAAAGTGATGGTTGGATTTTATCGGCAGCAATCGATGGAAATTTGACCGTTACATCACTAAAAACGCCCCAGTTGAAAAAGAATTTTGACCTTAAAAGAACAATAGCAACAGCAAGTGTAAAAGATAGTATTTTGGCAGTTTTATTTGCGAACAATGAAATAGCGCTTTATAATATGGATTCAAAAGAACTTTTGTTTAAAGAGCAGGGTGGTAAAGCGATAGCAAACGACATCCGAATCGTAAAACCTTACTTTATGAATGACTTGGTGATTTTTTCAACTTTAGACGGTAAAGTGATTATTGTCAATGTAAAATTGAAAAAAAGACTTAGAACCGTCATTGTCTCATCATATGATTATTTCAATAATATAATCTATTTTGGTATTCTTGGTGATAAAATTATTGCAGCAAGTGATTCTAAAATTTTGGCACTTTCACAAAAAGAGGTACGTGCCAAGTTTGAAGTACGAAATATAGTTCAAGATAAGAATGCTATATACATAACAACAAAACAGGGCGAAATTATCTCTTTGACCCCTTCTTTACAAGTTGATTCTAAAGTGAAATTTCCTTTTGCACACTTTTTAGGCATGATTAGTGATGGTGATAATCTATATGTTCTGGAAAAAGAAGGGTATATGATAGTTGTAAATAAAAAAACTTTTGACTATACTATACATGAAGTAGATTTGGATGACGGACTTGTTTTTGTCGGAGATAAAGCTTTTTATGTAGATAATGAGAAAATTCTTATAAAATAGATGTCTAATGAATTAGAAGCCTTTTTAGAGTATATTACTGTAACAAGAGCTTTGAGTAAAAAAAGTGTAGAGGCCTATAAAAGTGACCTTTGCGCAATTGAAGAAAAACTCTCTAAACCGCTTGTCTGTCTTGATACACAAAAACTTATGAGTGTTTTGTTTTCATATAAAAATAAACGTACACTCAATAGAAAACTCTCCTCTGTCAATGCTTTTTTTGAATTTTGTTATAAACAGCATTTTAGCAGTCAAAAGACAAAACTTAGATTTGCAAAAATTCCCAAACTTCTTCCAAAATTTTTATCTTATGAAGATATACTCCATGGTCTGGATTTGATAGATACAACAAGTTGGATAGGTAAACGTGACTATGCACTTATACTTTTTTTATATGCGAGCGGTACACGAATAAGTGAATGTTTAGAACTTATGCTGGGTGATATTGAAGAGGGATGGTTACATGTAAGGCATGCAAAGGGAGAAAAAGAGAGAATCGTTCCTTTGGCAAAAGTTGCAAAAAAAGCATTGGATGAGTATATGCTGGCAAGCGGTATGGACAAAGAGTATGTTTGGTGTAACTATCAAGGCGGAAAACTCAGCCGGATATCTGCATATAAAATAACACAAAAGTATCTTGGTGTTTCTCCTCATGTACTTCGCCATTCATATGCGACTTCACTGATTCGGGGCGGAGCTGATTTACGGGTAGTACAGGAACTTTTGGGACATGCTTCATTGCTGAGTACCCAAATATATACCCATATTCAAAAACAGGATTTAAAAGATACTGTAGAAGTTTGCCACCCTATGGCCAAGGAGAAGCTGTGAATAAAATAAACAATAAAATATTTTCATATCCTTTTTTGGACTCGCTCTTTTTTATGCAAAACAAATGGCATCAGCACGGTGTTTTAGTCCATACGCTACGCGTTACCTATTATGCACTCAAAGCAGGGGATTTTAAGTTTTTTGCTGCAGGGCTTTTACATGATGTTGGAAAGCCTTTTACTGCTTTTAAAAAAGATGAAGAAGATTATGCATTTAATGAGTGGAGTTTTACGGATCATGAAGAGAGAAGTTATCAAATAATAAAAAACTGGCCTTTTATCAGCGAATACACTAAAAAGATTGTACGGTATCATTACCTCATTCGAGATATAAAAAAATCAAAAAAAGAAGACCTTAAAAGATATGCCCAAAAAAAAGAAATTTGGGATTCTTTAGATGAAAATTTGCAAGAAGACTTACGAAGGTTTTTGCATTATGATGATTTAGGTAAAGGTAAAAAAAGAAGAAATTAATACAACTGTAACAATTAAGTTATATAATAC
>CAZDEM010000057.1:7618-10005 GCA_964504315.1 uncultured Sulfurimonas sp. | reverse complement strand
ATATTACGCTGTGCAGTACCAAAACGGTGCTGTTCATCTACCATAATAAGTGAAGCCTGCGGTAGTTCTCTATATAAAAGTGCATGCGTACCTATAATAAAATCATATTTACTTAGATCAATTTTTTTTGTTTTATTTGTAACGAGTACAATTTTGAGATTCGGTAGATACTTTTGCGCCTCTTCAAAAAGCTGATTTGCCAAAATAGTCGTCGGAGCCATTAAAACGGAACGATTAGGCATATTCATAGATGCCGCCGCTAAAATTACCATTGTTTTACCGCTGCCTACATCACCGACAACCATACGTTTTGCCGCCACATCTTTTTGCATATCCCGATGTATATCTTCTATAGCATTTATCTGTTCATTTGTTAGTGTAAAAGGCAGAGTTTTACTCCATGTCATATAATCACCGGCTTTTGAAGAAAGTGCCTTAAAATAACGTCTTTTGCCTGCTAACATCTGCATATAAGAAAAAAGTTCTGCATACTTTAATGCCCAGAGAGTTTTTTCACTCATTTCTTTGCCTTGCAAAAATTCATCACTTGGAAAATGCAGTTTCAAAAGCTCTGTCACAACATCCTCTTTCAGCTTTACATGTAGTAAGTTTTTCCTTGTTATAAGACTCTTGACAAGGCGTTGCATAACATCATTTCGCAAAGCTGTTTTATATTTTGGTGTAATTTTTCCGACTTGTGTGATTTTTTTAGGCATGCTCATCGAGCAGTGCCCCTGCTTACAGTCAACAATACCATAATAATAATCACGTGCACCCACTTGAAACTGATGCAGCATATAAGGTTTAGGATGAAAAAGCACTCCTTGGACAGTGTGCCCCAGATTATGTGCAAAAAAAGTTATTTGAATGGAGTTTGGGGCTTTATAAATTGACTCGACTGTGGCATCAAGGAGCTGTGCTTTTTGAGGTTGCAGAGTACTGTGAAGTCTGTAGTCTTCATAAGAGTGAGGAATCAGCAGAGCAAGTTCTACTATAGAACTGATGCCGAGTTTGTTAAACTTTGCTTCTTCATCCTTTGATAAATTCATAATATTTATTTTATCTTATCTTCGAGTTTTTTCACTCTTTTAGACAAATTGCTTATCATAAAAACCATAATTATAATAATAAGTGTTAGTATAATATCTTCTAAATTTTTCATGTTTTTCCTTTTTATGATATAATCTGCTTAAGGAATTAGAGGGGGGCAACCCTCTAATTTACTGCCTGAAAAATCTTAATTATCATGTAAATGATAGTTAGTACTTTCAGGATAGTGTTAAGATATTGCATCTTAACCTCCTTTAAGCAGATTTGTCCCGCTGAGTAATCGGCGGGAACACACCATTATAAAGAAAAATCAATAAACCTTTGAAAAATATGACAAATTGAAATAATTTAAGCTTTTACTCGTTTTATTCTCTCAGCTTCTTGCGCTTTATAAAGCTCGGCGCACCCTTTTGAAAGTTCACGAATTTTTAAGATATAGTTCTGTCTCTCTGTCTGTGAAATTGCTTTTCTTGCATCAAGAACATTAAAAGTGTTTGAAGCAAGCATACACAAATCATACGCAGGCAACGGCAGTCCGGCTTCAAGTGTTCTGAGGCATTCGTCGCTCTTTGCATTAAAATCAGCAAAAAGCATCTCTGTATCTGCTACTTCAAAATTATATTTTGAAAACTCTATTTCACTCTCTTTGTGTACATCTTTATAGAGTGTTTTGTTGCCCTCTTGGTCAACATTCCATACAATGTCAAATACAGTGTCAACGCCTTGAAGATACATCGCAAGACGCTCTGTTCCGTAGGTGATTTCAACAGCAACAGGGTCACATTCAATCCCGCCGACCTGTTGAAAATATGTAAACTGAGTCACTTCCATACCGTTAAGCCATACTTCCCATCCAAGACCCCATGCACCGAGTGTCGGAGATTCCCAGTTATCTTCTATGAAGCGGATATCATGTTTAGCTAAATCAAGCCCTAAATACTCTAATGACTGTAAATATAACTCTTGAATATTGTCTGGTGAGGGTTTTATAAGTGCCTGAAATTGATAGTAAGAGCCTAGTCTGTTAGGATTTTCTCCATATCTTCCATCTGTAGGACGGCGAGACGGTGCAACATATGCTGTCGCCCAAGGTGTAGAATCAAGTGAGCGCAAAAATGTAGCAGGGTGAAAAGTCCCTGCTCCCGCAGGAATATCATAAGGCTGTACAATATTACACCCCTGCTTCATCCAAAATTCTTGTAATTTGAGTAACATTTCGCTAAAAGTAACCATTTTTTGCCTTCATATAATTAATTGCGAAATTATAGCTAAGTTAAACTATTTTACAAATAATATCGCCAACTTCTTTACCCAAAGAGTTAGCTACTACATTACAT
>CAZDEM010000057.1:0-7518 GCA_964504315.1 uncultured Sulfurimonas sp. | reverse complement strand
TTCCACATAAGCTTGTATTTACGACGCATAAATTCAACTTCCTGCTGTGAAAGTTTGAGTTGTTCTTGCAGTGTATGAATTGTTTTCCTGTCTTCATCATACAACTCTTGCAAAGATGCAAGTGCTTCACGTAAAAACTCGTTTTCTACTCTTACGGCTTCTAGTGTTTCATCTTTTGCATCCAAAACTTTTTCATGCAGATTGATAATAGTTCCGATTGTTTTTTCAACAAACTCAGGCTGCACAAGCATTTCCTGAGTATTTTTTTGAGAAAGTTCTTGAAGCTTTGCAGGCACTACTGCTTCGGTAGCACCTTTTGAGGGGTCAATATAACGAATACCGTCTTCTATTTTCACAGTCAGTTTCCCTCTTTGAATTAAATCTTCAATAGATGAAATATCCAATCCTGTCAATTGACTGTATTCGTCATCACTCATCCACTTCATTGTCAAACTCCCTTGTCTTTTGTAACTATTTTATAATAGTTTCTATCTCTAAAGAATCCATTTCAACTTTTTTTGCTTTTGCAATACGGTCTTCTTTTAGTTTTATGCTCAACTCTTCATTATCAAGTGCTAATATTTGCATTGCAAGATATGCAGAGTTAATTGCTCCTGCTTTGCCTATAGCAACAGTTGCGACAGGCATACCAGCAGGCATTTGAACAGTTGAAAGCAGTGCATCTATGCCGCTCAAAGCTGAAGCCGACATCGGCACACCGATAATAGGCTTGATTGTTTTAGAACTGAGTACACCTGCTAAGTGTGCGGCCATTCCCGCAGCCCCAATAAACACTTGTGCTCCCTTTTTTTCAGCCTCTTCAATATACTCTTTTGTACGTTCAGGAGAACGGTGAGCAGATGATATAACCATCTCATAACTAACGCCGAATGATTCCAATGTGTCAGAGCATGACTTCATTACCTCATAATCACTTTTAGAACCTATTACTATTGATACAAACTTCATTTTATTTTACCCTTGTTTTTAGTTTTGAAATTATACATTATTTTTTTGGAGCAGTGTTCATATCTGAACTTGCGGGTATTCTAAAAAATGTATAAGACGGAAATTTTGTCGGCAGTTCTATCGGGTTCGTATTCCCACTGTGAACTTCATCCCAAATTTTCCCGTTTTGTGCTTTAAGTTCTTTGAGTTTCATAAACAACTTACCATCTTTTTCATAGGTAGTGCCTATTTCATTATCTACAATGTCTACTTTACTTCCCAAGGGAAAGACAGCTTCCATTTCATCACCCGGCAAAGTTTTATACTTACATAAAAAATGTGTTCCCTCTTCATTGACAACACCGCTGACCTGATGGGTACCAAGCTGCATCGTAAAGTCTAAACTCTGTGTATCATGTTTTTCAAACGGTCGTGAAACAAGATATGCATCTGTATAACCGCGATTTTGTAAAGACTGTAGTTCATACTGATAACGCTCACTGTCAATTTTATCTTCATAGTAATCATCTATCGCCATTCTGTAAGCTTTTGCAGTTGTAGCTGCATAATATGCCGTTTTCGTACGTCCTTCTATTTTTATAGAGTCTACTGCACCGCTGTCTAAAATCTCTTTTATATGTGAAGCCAGGTTTAAATCTTTTGAATTCATAATGTACGTGCCGACACCCTCATCTTCTTCAAGTTTAAAAAGAGTACCGGTTTCAGGATTTGCAGCATACATTTCATAAGGAAACCTGCAGTCATTTGCACAGCTCCCGCGATTTGGAACGCGTCCGCTTTGCAGTGTTGAAATCAGACAGCGTCCGCTGTATGCAAAACACATTGAACCATGTACAAAAACTTCAAGTTCCAAATCAGGTAGAGCCGCTTTGATCTCTTTTAAATCACGCAAAGAAATTTCACGCGCCGTTATAATACGTGTAGCACCCATTTCATGGTAAATCTGCGCATCCAGTACATTCATAACATTTGCCTGTGTTGAAAGGTGCAGAGGCATATCCGGTACTAAATCATGACAAAGTTTAAGTACGCCCGGTGTTGCAACGATGAAAGCATCAGGTTTAAGTTCACCCATTTTTAATATATGTTTTTTTAAGAGATTAAGTTGGGAATTAAATGGAAATCCGTTTATTGTCGCATAAACTTTCTTGCCTCTCTCATGCGCATACTTGATGCCCTCTTCAAAGTCTTCAAAACTAAACTCTTTTCCGGAGCGAATACGCAGTGAAAAATGACTTACTCCGCCATAAACGGCATCTGCGCCAAAATCAAATGCAATTTTTAATTTCTCCAAGGTTCCTGCAGGAGAAAGTAGTTCTACTTTTTTATTATTCATTATTGTCCAAACTGTTCTAAAAGCGCTTCTATATCATCCGTCGAAGCCAACTCATTATGGGTATCACCGGCAATATGTGTTGCTGATGATACACGTTTCTCATCATCTATTTTACCTTCAAAGAGTGTATTCATATATTTTGAAAGCGCCCGCATCACATTAATAACACGTTCAATTTTTTGTCTGTGAATGTCTTGATACTGCATAATATCCATGACACTCATAATAGAGTCACCACTGTTTTGAAGAACTTCAACCACAGCATTGACATTTTCAAGTGCTGTTTTATTTTTCTCTAATTGTTCTTGAAATGTTTGAACATCGGGAAATTTTTCGCATAACGTAGCAAAAAGTTCTATATTTGAGTTTAAAATTTCAACAACGTTTTGTAAGTCTTCTTCTTTATCCATCAAATCGCTGCTGATATTTTCAATAATATCAAAAATTTCACTTGCTTTTTCTTCACTCTCTTTTGTTACATCATCAAGCTGATGCACCATTTTATTTTCATCTGTAGCAGGGTGAGGAAGTTCAGCCGCTTCAATACCGGCTGTTATTGGGTCTGTAGAAGACATGGCTTCATCATCATTTTGATTTTGGACCTCTTGAGTATTCGCAGTATCTTCAGGCACATCGTCCATATCTATGTCACCATCCATCAAGGCATCAAGTTCTTCTTGCGTCATAAATAGTCTCCATAATTGAATAATTTATTAATTAACACTATAATAGCATAAAATATACAATACGAGAACAAATATGAAAGTAGATCTACATAACCATACACCACTGTGTAACCATGCAGAGGGGACAATGGATGAGTACATAAATGCCGCAATAAACAAAAATACCGAAATATTCGGGTTTTCCGACCATGCACCTATGGACTTTGATCCAAAATACAGAATGTCTTTTAGAGATATGAAAAAGTACGAAGAAGACATCATGGATGCAAAGAAAAAATATGCAGAAAAAATCACTATTTTGCTTGGCTATGAAGTAGACTACCTTGAAGGGCACATGGATGAAAGAGTCTTGAATGCCAATGTTGATTATCTGATTGGTTCTGTACACTTTATTGATGAATGGGGATTTGACAATCCGGAATTTATCGGACGTTATGAGAATGAAGATATTAATGAAATTTGGCAAAAATATTTTGATACGGTAGAATCTATGGCAAATACAAAACTTTTTGATATTGTCGGGCACTTGGACCTCATAAAAGTATTTAAATTTATGCCGAGTAAAGATATACAAGAAATTGCAAAAGAAGCCCTTCTTGCAATTAAAAATGCAGATATGGTTTTAGAGATAAATACGGCAGGCTACAGAAAACCTATAGGCGAGGCCTACCCTTCTAAAGAGCTTTTAGAAGAAGCTTATAAAATGGGAATTCCTATAACTTTCAGCTCCGATGCGCATAAACCTGAACAAGTCGGCATGTTTGACAACGAGGTCACCAAACTTGCCAAAGAGGTCGGTTACACACAGTGTGCCTATTTTATAAACAGGACGAGAAAATTTTTAGACTTTTAACTCTTTGTGTTGAGCACCCACATAGAAAACAGGTCTAAATAGTTCCAAAACGATTCTATATACTCCGGACTGATTCCTTCTGTCTCAAGTGCTTCTAAAAGCGGAATGTAAAGCTCAAGCCAGACTTTTCTCGCTTTTTCATCTATACGAAAAGGCGCATGACGCCCGACCATTTGATGCTCCCCTCTGGTTTGTGTAAAATAATCAGGACCTCCTGAGATTTCTATCAAAAAATCTGCTGCATGTTTTTGTGCCTCTGCAAAATCATCATCATCAAAAATCGGAAACAAAAATGCGATATCACTCGTTTTTATAGACTCATAATGATCAAATACTAGTTTTCTAAATCTCTCTTCGCCTACTTCTTGGTAGAAACCGGGGTGCGGCTTCGCTACCGGCGGTCGTACATCAATCTCCCCATCTGTTATTTGTAACTTCATCAGGTATTTCCTTTATGTGCTATAAATTTGCGCTAATTATACAAATTATAGCTATAAATAAATTTAAAGTTTGGATTAATGATAGCGCTTGTATAATACTTACATAACAAATAATAAAAAGGATTTACTAATGGGTAAATATATAGAATTAACTGGTGCAAATTTTGAAGCAACTCTTGCAGAGGGTGTATCTCTTGTAGACTTTTGGGCTCCATGGTGTGGACCTTGTCGTATGATCGCTCCTGTAGTTGAAGAACTTGCAGAAGATTATGACGGAAAAGCTAAAATCTGTAAAGTAAATACAGACGAAGAGCAAGATATCGCTGTAAAATTTGGTATTCGTTCAATTCCAACTATCATGTTCTTTAAAAATGGTGAAATGGTAGATCAAATCGTTGGAGCTCAATCTAAACAAGCTCTTGCTGAAAAACTTGACGCTCTTTTAGCGTAATTACAGGTTATTAACAGTGGCAAGAAAAGGAGGTAAAAGCCTCTTTTCTCTCTCCACTTTACTCGCCTCTTTCTTTGGTGCTGCAATGGTTGCCGGTGCTTTTGCTTACTTCAATTATAAATTTTCAGAATACAAATTTATTGATTTTAAAGATTTTGTATATTATGAAAAAAATGACATTTTTAAACCAAGCAAAGAAGAATACATCATTGTTTTTTACTCTTCAAGAGAAAAAGGGACAATGGACAAACTTGCAAATTTAAATCTCAATCTGCCGATTCTTGCTATAGACTACTACAACAGAGTACGAACGAATACAAGCAAGACTACATTTTTAAGAAGCGGAACCAATACATCACTGAAGTTTATACAACGGTTCAATATATACAACTCAACATCTATTTTTTTTATAAAGAAAGTAAAAGATTCTCTTTATAAACAAGATAGTATGATACGAAAACTTGATAATTTAGATGAATTAGATAAATGAAAGGAGCAAAAATTATGATATTAGATTGCGCAATTATAGGCGGAGGACCTGCCGGTCTTACCGCAGGACTTTACACAACACGCGGCGGACTTGATAATGTGACAATGTTTGAAAAAGGGATGCCCGGCGGACAGATTACCCAAAGTTCCGAGATAGAAAACTATCCCGGCGTAACAGGGGAAATAACAGGAATGGATCTAATGATGCCATGGCCAGAGCAGTGTCAAAAATTTGGACTCAAGCATGATATGGCAGAAGTAAGTCGCGTCAGTAAAGACGGCGATATTTTTACTATTACAAAGTCAGATGCAACAACAATTAAGGCACACAGCGTCATTGTTTGCACAGGCTCATCTCCACGCCGTGCAGGCTTTAAAGGCGAAGATGTATTTTTTGGTAAAGGTGTCAGCACCTGTGCTACATGTGACGGATTTTTTTATAAAGGCAAAGAAGTAGCAGTCATCGGCGGTGGAGACACAGCGTTAGAAGAGGCACTTTATTTGGCAAAAATTTGTTCTAAAGTCTATCTTGTTCATAGACGTGACACATTCCGTTCTGCGCCAAACACTATAAAACGTGTAAAAGAAAATGAAAAAATTGAACTTGTACTAAACTCAGTACCAGATGAAGTTTATGGTGATACAAGCGGTGTAAACGGCTTAAAAATCAAAGATAAAGATGGAAATATAAGAGATATTGTCGTTCCCGGTGTTTTTACTTTTGTAGGTAACGATGTAAATAATCAAACACTGATACAAGAAGACGGCAGTTTTTTATGCGATGTCAATGAGCAGGGACAAGTTATAGTTGACTTAAGTATGAAAACATCAGTACCTGGTTTACATGCTGCAGGTGATATGCGTATAGAAGCACCGAAACAGGTCGTATCAGCAGCAGGTGACGGTGCTGTGGCAGCCCTCTCAGCAATTTCATACGTTGATGAATTATTAGGATAAGGAAATAACAATGACTATAAAAGATTTTATGACAAACAAGCATAGGGAATGCGACCATCTCTTAACGCAGGCCGAAGATTTCCTTGATAACGGGGAATTTGATGAAGCACTTGGTAAATATATAGCATTTAAAAATGAAACCCTACTGCATTTTAAAATGGAAGAAGAATATCTTTTTCCATTGCTTGAAAATAAATCAGGTATGGGGAATATGGGGCCGACAAACGTCATGCGCATGGAACATACTCAGGCGAAATCACTCTTTGAAAAAATGGATGAAGCTTATAATGCAAAAGATAAAGAACGAGCATTTGCGCTTGGCGAGTCTATGAATATATTACTGCAGCAACATAACCTTAAAGAGGAGCAGATGCTCTATACAATGATGAATAATACTCTAGCCCAAAATGCTCAAGAAATAGTTGAAAAACTGCAAGACTATGGAAACTAAAAAAGAGATTATTTTAGATGTAAGCGAGCTGGAAGCGCCTTACCCTCTTGTTGAAGCCGTCAATGCCTTAAACAGTTTACAAGATGAAGAAGTATTAATATTTCGCCATCGCATGAATCCTCAAATGCTCTTTCAAAATATTTTGGCATTGGGATTGCACTATGAAATTACAAAAGAAGATGAAAATGAGTTTGAAATGAGGATTTACAAATAATGTTTCAAGGCTTATCACTTGAGCAGGCTCCGCCTTATACCATACCAATAAAATTTTACCTCACAGCGGCATTGTATCTCATAGCACTCTCAATAATAACACTCATATACGGTATAGATGTATCTTCAAGATATGAGTATGAAGTGATTGCAATTACACATATTTTTACTATCGGCTTCATTACACACATAATGTTTGGTTCACTCTTTCAAATGCTGCCTGTAATGCTCGGTACGGCCTATACAAATGTTGTAAAAAATGCAAAAATAATCCATGTCTTTTTAAATATCTCCGTTGTCTCTTTCGTTGCCGGATTCCTAACAAACAGTCCGCCGTTTTTATATATCGGCGGTACTCTTTTAGCACTGACATTTCTCTATTTTTGTTTTCTCTCTTTAAAAACAATTTTTTTAAGTGAAGAAATCAATGCACCTGTGCAAAATTTTGCAGCTTCTTTTGCCGCACTTTTTATCGCAGTAATTTTCGGTTTTATCGCACTTCTTGGGCATTTTGGATTCGTAGATTCTATAAAATATGGAAATGTTCATATAGCTTTTATGCTCTTTGGCTGGGTCTTTATACTTATAATTTCTGTATCATATAAAATAATTCCTATGTTTTTTGTTGCTAAAGAGTTTCCTCTCTTTTTGCAAAAAAGACTCTATATTATCC
>CAZDEM010000056.1:0-10056 GCA_964504315.1 uncultured Sulfurimonas sp. | reverse complement strand
CTCTCAAGCTCATTCTCAAAACTGTTAAAAAGCTTGAGCTTTTCTTTGGAAAGTATGAGAATAAAATGTCCAATACGCTCGGCTTTGGAATTTAAAATAACTTTTGAAATGTAAAGATAATTTTGTGTTTGTTGTGAACCTAATATTTCGAGTTTGTTTAAATCAAGTGTACGTAAGTTTTGAATATGATTTATGTTGGCACCAATATTGGCAACTATCATATTAGCAACACGTGGATTATTTTGTAGTAATACAGACTGGTTTTGGTATTTATCATCAAGAAGGGCTATAAAGTCAATATCATACTGTGCAAAATATTTTTTAAGAGAATCAAAACGCTGAATGACCTCTACAAAGCCAATACACTGTTTGTTGTCAACAATAGGTATAGAAGCAATTAAGACAAAACGCCTTGCTGCTTCAAAAGAGAGATGCGGAGTAAGTGTCTTTTTCATCTCCAGTAAATCTGGACGGTATGCTTTGACATTGACACCTGCATCGCTGTTGTCCCAACTGCGTGCAAATATTGTTAAATCTTTTGAAAGAATTTGAATACGAATTTTTGAACCGCTGAAAGTTTCGAGTGTGTTCATATGTGTTTGAAGGATTTCGTAGGCTTTTTTTGCATCGTTGGTTTTAAGTGCTTTTTGAAGTGTATCATTCTGAGAAAGCGCAAAAGCAAAATTAAAGGCTCTTGCTTTTTCATTTTCTATCTGCTTATTTAAAATATTAAGCAGGACAGTATGTACTTTATCCGTAAATTCCTGCTTATTTTGTGCATAGAAGTAGGATATAAAGCCTACTAATAGCAACAATAATATAGCGAGATACTTTTGATAGAGTTTCATACTGTTCCTTATTTTATATCTGACATTCTATCACTTTATTTTGATATATGCATAACCTTCTCTTTGTAGGTCAATTGCTTTAATAACACCTGCAGGTGTAACATTGGCATAATCTTCAAGTTGTTCGGCTTTTACATTTTTCTTTTTCATTGTATTGTTACAAGCATACATAATGATATTATCTCCACCTGTTTGCTGAAGGTTTTTAAATCTTGGAATAATACCTGAACCAGTTGGTCCACCATGTGTCAAATAAGGTTTTGCAGCGAAACCTGTATCATTAAAGTCTTTCATCATATATTGAAGACATGGCCCGAGCGCTACGATATCGATTTCAAAATCAATCATATGTTTGTTATAGTATTTTACAGCATTGTTTAATGTATTTAGCATCAGATGCACACGTTTTGGATCTGCAAAATCACATTGATATACAACTTTTACGGTATCGTCTTCATCGTTATTATCATGTGCAAATGACGGTGTAACCATTAAAGACAGAAGTGTAATTATATAGATTAGTTTTAAATATTTCATTTTTTATCCTTTTAAAATGCTGCTGTTATTTGAACTTCAAGGCGGTTGCCCATGTTGTCTAAAACTTTTTGTGCATTTGCATTGCCTGGAGCTTTTGCATTTCTAAATGCGTAGTTGAAGTCAATACGAGTAGCACCTTTAAATCTGTATGAAGCACCAAGAGTCAAAGTTCTAAAATCACGCTCGCCTTTGACATCATTTGTTAAACGGTTTGAATAGTCATATCTTCCAAATACTTCAACTTTTTTCGGCATAACTTCGTACTGAAGGTTTACATATCCACCGTCTGCTACATTCTCTTCGCCAAATGCATATTGAAACTGCCAGTCATTTACTAATGGATCTGCATCAGTATCTTTAGGTCCTGTAAAAATCATACCTTTAGCTTTCATATATTCCGCTTCAAAACGAATACCATGGTTGTAATAGGTCATACCCAAACCATATCGTTTACGTGTTGTCTCTATTTTATCTAGTGATGTTCCATTGTTGGAAAGTAGTACGCGCTTACCGGTTTGTCCCCAAACATAAAACTTCATACATCGTGTAAAATAGCCTCTGCCTCCATAGGTATCTTCCAATGCGAGATATCCATAATGAGTTCTTTGATCATTTGAATTCATATTTGAAATTCCTGTCCCATTTCCGTACATGTAAGCATATGTAACAGCCCAGTTGTCTTTCACTTTGACAGTATCAAAAATCTGAACACCCGTATCTCTAAATGCGCCAATAGGTTGATCAATACTTGTACTTGTGTAATGTACAGTAGAAGCTCCACCTGCTGCAGCGCCTGTTTGAGCAGTTCCTACATTTTTAATCTGACGCTCAAGAAGTTGCTGATTTGTCATCGTTGTAAATGATACATAAGGTGAAACAAAAACAGCTTGGAGTCCTTCTTCACTGCCCGGGTATTTAAATTTGCCGACACGTACTTTTGCATATGGAATATATTTTAAAGTTACTGATGCATCTGAAAAATAAGTGGCGACATTCTTGTGTCCTGCTAGATTATTAATACCATTGTTTCCAAATTCCGTCATAACAAAATAGTTTACTTTATTCTCATTGTCGGCCATACCTCTAAGTGCTAAACGTGCTCTAAAAACATTTAAACCGGATTGATCCTGTAAATCAGGATTCAGTAAAGAAAATGGTGTCTTATTACTACCATTTTTAATAAAAATTTTCCCATAATCTTGTCTATAATTAGCCTGAACAAATCCCCAAACTTTCGGTTTATGACTGCGGTAAGGAACAATTACCCCTTTTGGTGCAACAAACTCCGGCTGTGAACCCTGTAACATTAACCAGTCAGCTGCATCCATCTGTGTTGATAGAGTAAGTAATGCTAAACTTACCAATTTTACTTTTAAAACTGTTTTCATATATTTTCCTCCTATGAAAGATTTCGGTAGTGTAAAATAAGAGTGAAAAGAAAGTGTAAAAGTTGTATGTTTTGGCTTATGATTAATTGTCTTTTAGCTATAATTGATACATATAATAAAAGAATGGGAATCTATGATAAAACTTTTTGTCTTTGTTCTGTTGTTATTTGTATCTTTTGCTTATTTCTTGTTCGATACACACATAGAAGTTAAAAGTACACCTACTTATGTGGGTATGAACAAGTGTGCCTCCTGCCATGATATACAAGTACATTCTGTAGAAAATACTCTTCATCCCAAAATTTTCAGACCTGTAATATCTGCTGAAGAAATTTTAGGAAATTTTTCAACTCCCAACCCGTTAGTAACATTTAAAAAAGAAGATATTACATATGTCGTCGGCTCCAAATGGGAACAAGTGTATATGCATAAAATGAAAGGTGATTACTATGTCTTTCCTGCAAAATGGATGATTACAACGCAGCAATGGGTTCCTTACAAAGTACACAGCTGGCAAAAAACTCCTGCTTCTATAAAATGTAACGGTTGTCATACGACTGGATATTCAAAAGAGACACATGATTTTAACGAATTTGGTGTAAGATGTGAGGCCTGCCACGGTCCGGCAAGTCAACATGTTGCGCATCAAAAAATGAATGGCAATGCAGAGTGCAAAATTTGTCATACTAAGCATAAAACTTTTGAAGATGATATTATTGTATCGCAAAAATCTGCAGTCTGCGGACAGTGTCACAGTAGAGGTACTACAGCAGTAGTGGCGAAGAACGGAAAAACAACGCTTTTTAACTTTCCTCTTGAATATCTTCCAGGACAGGATTTAAATAACTCTTTTGTCGCAAATACCGTAAAAACAGATAAAAAAGGAGTGAACTGGTGGGGTAAAGGTCTTTCAAAAAACAGACATCAGGAGTTTGCAGACTTTTCTTTTTCCAAGCATTCAAAATCTTTGATAAATCTCAAAACAAAACATAATCCTCACGGAGGTAAAAAAGATGCTTCTTGTCTTGAATGCCACAGTGAAGACTATCGCTCAGCAAAAGAGGGGCATAGGCCAACAATAGAATCAGCAAAATTGGGAATTACCTGTATCACATGCCATGAACCTCACGGAATAGATAAGAACATACGAAGTAAAAAGTCTATAAATGCAAAATGTGCTGAGTGTCATATTTTTGATATAGGAAAAAATAAAAAACATTTTCCCTGCCCGTCATCAAAAGCAAGTTGTGTAGATTGTCATATGCCGCTTATTGGAAAAACAGGAGGAACTTATACGATTCGTTCACATGCTTTTAAAATTGTACCGCCGCAGGCAACTAAAAAATATAATATGCCTTCCTCATGTCAAAATGGTGCGTGTCATCAGGATAAATCGGTAGAATGGGCAATAAAAGCATATAATGATTTTTATAAAGATAGTAATAAAACAACGCTGGCTGATGTCATCCGGGGAAATAAATGAAAATATCCATAGGTTTTAAAATATCATTTACAATTATGCTCGTGCTGATTGTAGAAGCTCTTATTGCTTTGACATGGGTGAGAAACTCTACCCAAAATGCCTTAAAAAACATTATAAATGAAGAATTTTCACAGACTATTAATGTGATTGAAAATGAATTTTCTTTTTTACAACAAAGTAATATTTATATGGCGAACAGTTTTATATTGGACAACAAAGATTTAAGACATATTCAATTAGAAACAAATAGAAAGAAGTTACATGTAGATAGTCTTATTTTAATCGATGCAAATGCAAGTATCATCTCTCAGGCAGGACTTTTTACCATAGAAGCCCAAAATCTTCAAACCTATCATATTGTCCATGAAGTCATGAAAGAAAAACATCCTATGAGTGCGATAGAACGGGTAGGGGACATTTTTGTATTTTACACAGCAACTCCTATTTTTAAAGGCAAAAAAATTATCGCAGAAGTGCTCATTGGTCTGCAGATAAGTAACAGAGTACTTAAAGAAATGAACAAAGGCAGCAGTATTGAGTTGGCCATAGTAGGAGACAGAGTAATAGGGGCATCTTCATTAACACTACAGAATGGACAACCTTTTGTAGAACTACCGGCTGATTATATAGAATATTTGATGCTGCTCAATGGCAAAATTGATTTACTTGTTACAAAAATTAATAAAAAAGAGTATTTTATCAAAGCAAAAAACTTAAAGTTTGTAGATAATGATACAACGAATGCTTCATTGATGTTGTTATATGATACAAAAAATTACAAACAACAGCTTGCAGCGATGAAAAATATACAGTTTTGGCTTATACTTGTAATGATTTTTTCTGTATTTGCAACTGTAATGATTCTCTCTTTGTATTTAAAGAAAAACTTTAAAAAGCTCATAGTGGGATTGCAAAAAGTTGCAAAGGGCAAGTATGGACAGCGTGTAGAGATAAAAACCAATGACGAGCTGGAAATACTCAGTGAATATTTTAACAAGATGAGTTTTTCTCTCAAAGAAAAAGAGAATAAAATCCAAGAACATGTAGTGGAGTTAGAAAATAAAATCAAGAGTATCAGTGAATTAAAGGAAGAGGGGAAAACACTTTATAAAAAAGCGACATATGACTCTTTAACGGGTTTGTATAACCGAGACAAATTTACGACTATGTTTGGTTATATGGCGAGTACAGGCAAAAGAGAAAATAAAAAGCTGGTACTTGCTATTGCCGATATTGATTTTTTTAAAAGTATTAATGACACGTACGGGCATCTTGTCGGTGATTCCGTTTTGCGAGAATTGGCAACTATTTTACAGAATAATACAAGAGAAAGTGATCTAGTTGCACGATGGGGCGGAGAGGAATTTGTAATTGCTATGCTTGTCAATGATGCCAATGAAGCAAGAAATGTTTTGGAAAAACTACGTTCTGTAATAGAACATCATAAATTTGCCGGACTAATAGCTGTGACATGTAGCTTTGGATTTTCGGTGCAAGGCTATGAAGAAGAGAATAAAATTGTTTTTGAGCGGGCTGATGATGCATTATATAAAGCGAAAAGTAATGGAAGAAACAGGGTGGAAGTCAAGTTATAGTGATGATTTTTTGCTATAATGATACATAAAAAATTTAATACAGAGAATAGACTATGCAAAAAATTGAACCGATGACACTCTTTGGCTATGAAAAGTTACAGGCCGAAGTAAAAGATTTAAAAGAAGTAAAGCGTCCCGAGGTTGTTAAAGCGATTGAAGAAGCGCTCGAGCATGGAGACTTAAAAGAAAATGCAGAATACCATGCGGCAAAAGAGCAGCAAAAAACTATTGATAACCGTCTCGCAGAGCTCCAAGAGATTCTTGGAAACTCTCAAATCGTAGACCCTACTGACCTTGAACATGCAAAGGTGAGTTTTGGCTCAACGGTTGTTATGACAAACATGGACACAGATGAAGAGGTTACTTATACTATAGTAGGCGGCTGTGAAAGTAATCCTGATATCGGACTTATCTCATTTAACTCTCCTTTGGCAAAACAGCTTTTAGGTAAAGAAGAGGGTGATGAGGTGAAAGTTCGTCTTCCCGGCGGTGAAAAAGAGTTCGAGATAGATGAAGTAAAATACCAAGATATTGTTTTTGAGTGTAAATAAAAATGCAAACAACAAACAAAATTAATGTAGGTGTCGTCGGAGCAACCGGGTATACAGGTTTAGAACTTGTAAAAATGCTTGTAAAACATCCTTATTTTTATTTGGCATATATTGCAAATTCTGAGGGCGGTACAACGATAAACAGGCTGCATCCTTCCTTAAACGGCGTGTGTGAAGATGAGGTGCAAAAAGCAGATATTGATGCAATGGCTGCTACATGTAGGCTTGTCTTTTTGGCACTGCCGCATAAAACGGCAATGGCTTATGTCAAACCTTTATTGGCAAAAGGTGTCAAAGTCGTTGATCTTTCCGCTGATTACAGACTGCCTCAGAATATTTATGAAGAATTTTACACTCCGCATACTGACAGTGCAAATCTTGAACATGCTGTATATGGACTGCCTGAACTCAATCGTGAGGCTATAAAGTCTGCAAAACTTGTTGCAAATCCCGGATGTTTCCCGACTTCTGCTGTTTTAGGCTTGCTTCCTTTCATGGACAAACGCATACCCAATACACCTATTATTATTGACGCAAAAACAGGCGTGAGCGGAGCAGGAAAAAAACTGAGCGAAGTGACGCATTTTGTGAATGCAAATGACAATCTTTTCGCCTATAACCCTTTACTGCACCGTCATGCTCCTGAAATTGCAAACAAACTGGACGTCTCTTTTGAGGAAGTGAACTTTGTACCGCATCTTGTACCTGTCACCCGTGGTATGATAAGCTCAATTTACATACAGGTAGATGAAGAGTTTAATGCAATGAAAGTATTGCAGGAGTTTTATAAAAATGATATACATGTAAGGGTAAGCGAAATACCTGTTGATATGAAAAATGTTGCAGGGACAAATTTTTGCGATATTTATGTAAAAAGAAAAGGCAATATGCTTTTTATCTCTTCAAGTATAGACAATCTTATGAGAGGCGCATCATCGCAGGCCGTTGTTAATGCCAACCTGATGATGGGTTTTGATGAAAATACGGCAATTCCAGATATAGCCTATGTCCCATAATCCGATTGTAATTAAAGAAGGTGCGCTCATTGTCTCTGATGCGCACTACTCACATTTGCGTCCTGAACTTTTTTATCTTATTCAGGATATTCATTCTCAAAAAATAATTCCGACACAACTCATTTTCATGGGTGATATATTTGATGCTCTTTTTGGCTCTATTGTGTTTACATGTAAACAAAACAGTGAAATGATTGCACTTATCAATGATATTTCGACAACTTTAGAAGTGATATATTTAGAAGGAAACCATGATTTTAATCTAAAAAATATCTTCCCAAAAGCAAAAGTCTTTTCCATTAAAGACCAGCCTGTTGAAGCGGTATATAAAGACAAAAAAGTCTACCTTGCACATGGCGACTTTGGTGGGGAATTTATGTATAAAATCTATACTTCTCTTATCAGAAACGCTTTTGTTCTGTTTTTGCTTAAATATATAGATATATTTTCAAACCATGCAATCTTAAAAAAATTAGATGCTTATTTGAGTGAAAAAAATGATTGTAAAGAATTTAAAAATTTCAAAGAATTTATAGAAGAACGCTTGTCCAAAAAGTATGACTGTGATTACTTTATAGAGGGGCATTTTCACCAAAATACTCAATTTGATACAGCACATTTTCATTACATTAATCTAGGTGCTTTTGCTTGCAATCAAAGATATTTTATTGTAAAATCAGCGCAAGATACAGAGTTATTAGAAGAAAAAAAATCCCCCAGGGAGATATAAAAAATGAACAACAAATCTCTAAAAGTCGGTTCCAACGAAATGGAACTTGTTGATTTTCGTATATTTAAACAAGAAAAAAATAAAGTATATGAAGGCATATATGGAATTAATGTTTCAAAAGTACGTGAAATTATCCGTGTTCCCCATTTAACAGAACTTCCAAGTACACCGGAATTTATAGAAGGTATTTTTGATTTAAGAGAAGTTGTTATTCCTGTTGTAAATCTGGCAAAGTGGATGGGTGTTGCCGAACCTGAAGATGCAATAAAAAACGCCCGTGTAATTATTACAGAGTTTAATAATGTCCTTATAGGTTTTATAGTGCATGAGGCGAAACGTATCAGAAGGATCAGCTGGAGCGATATAGAACCGACATCTTTTATGAGTAGTTCATCTGGACTCGAAAATAATAAAATTACCGGTGTAACAAAAATAGAGGGTGATAATGTTTTACTGATACTGGATTTGGAAAGTGTTGTACAGGATTTAGGACTTTATGAACCTGAAACAGATGCAGCGCCGGAAACAATAGAAAAATTTTCAGGACTTGCTCTGGTTTTGGATGACAGTGCAACTGCGAGGAAAATTGTAAAAGAGGCACTTGTGAAAATGGGCTTTCATGTTATTGAAGCGATGGACGGTGAAGAAGGTCTTAACAAACTCGATGATTTATATACAACATACGGCGATGCAATAGCCGATAATTTAAAAATAATAATCTCAGATGTTGAAATGCCTAAAATGGATGGTTTTCATTTTGCAGCAAAAGTCAAAGAAGATGAAAGATTCAACAATATTCCTATTGTATTTAACTCTTCAATAAGTGATCATTTTAGTGAAGCAAGAGGGGAAGAAGCTGGTGGGGAAGCTTATTTAGTTAAGTTTCAAGCGAGTTCATTTTTTGATGAAGTGTCACGTATCGTTCGTGCACATATGAAGAACCAGGGAGCGTAAATATGGATGAATTTCAAGAAATACTACAAGATTTTTTAGTTGAATCGTTTGAGCTTGTTGAAAAATTAGATGAAGATTTGGTTGAGCTGGAGTCTCATCCTGATGATTTAGAACTGCTAAACGGAATATTCCGCGTTGCACATACAGTCAAGGGAGCTTCTTCATTTTTAAATTTTGATACATTGACGCATTTAACACACCATATGGAAGATGTGCTGAATAAAGCACGTCATGGGGAACTTACAATTACTCCTGATGTTATGGATGTTATTTTGGAGTCAATTGATCTTATGAAAGCACTTTTGGAGACAATACGTGATACAAGCAGTGATGATGGCATAGATGTCGCGGCATGTGTTGCAAGATTGGACAAAATAAGTAACGGCGATCTTTCAGGACTCGCTGATGCCACGACTGTAGAAGAAGCAAAAAAAGAAGAAGAGTCTGCAGCAGCTGAAGAAGAGGAAGAAGAACCCGATTATGAGAATATGGATCCTGATGATATAGAAGCTGAGATAGAAAGACTTTTAGCGCAGCGTCAAGCTGAAGATAAAGCAAAAAGAGAAGCAAAAATAGCTGCCGGTGAGGAAGTTCCATCGATGCCGCCTGAACCGAGCGAAGAAGAACTAAAAGAAGAAAAGAAAGAAGAAAAAGCCGAAGCACCAAAAACACCGGCGCCAATGCCTGCTTCATCGGCTGAAAAATCATCGCAAAATCCCTCATCCGAAGAGGTAAAAGCAGCAGCACCGGCAAAACGTGCTCCTGCTACGGTTGAACAGACAATTCGTGTGGATGTAAAAAGACTAGATCATCTAATGAATCTTATTGGTGAGCTTGTACTTGCGAAAAACAGACTTATAAAAATAAATGATGATGTAGAAGAACGCTATGAAGGCGAGGAATTTTTAGAAGAGTTAAATCAAGTTGTCTCAATAGTTTCGCTTGTAACAACTG
>CAZDEM010000055.1:0-10088 GCA_964504315.1 uncultured Sulfurimonas sp. | reverse complement strand
GTATCTAAAGAATAGCCAAAATATGGTGTATAAAACAGAGGTATATCATAGATATAAAGTCTTGCATTATATAAATTGAGCCATTTTGAGTCTGTATTATAATCAGATGAAGAAAATTCCATTGTCCATAGAGGGTTAATAGGATCACATCCACTTACTGAGCCTGAAGTAATATCTAACATCTCAGCTTTTGCTTCACCCTCGTTTGCACTTATCCAAACATCAGATTTGCTGTCTAAAAGATAGAGCGGTTTAAAATATCGCTCTTTTTTCGCCAGGTTCAGTTTTGCATATTTTCCCAGTATTTTATACTTTTTATTATGATTGAGCCTAACATGTCCGAAAAGTTCCAAGTCTTGCGTATTTCTATCATATACTGCTTTGTCTGCGGTTAAAAAATAATCTTTGTAGACAACAGTTACGCCACCCTTTGCATTAACAATATTATCTTTGGATTTTACAGAGGATGAATATATTTCAATCTTATCATCTGCATTCAAGATGCTCATAAAAGCTATAAGTAAAAGAAGACAATATTTAAGCATCTATAACCAAAGTCTTTGCAGTTTTATCGTGCCATGTCTGACGTTGAAGATCAAACATTCCCCATAAAAAGCCAAGATAAAAAATCATCTCGCTAATGATTCTAAAAACTGCCCGGTTGAGGGAAACGGCAAAATTTGGATTATCTAATGTTCTAATATCTATCACTCTGATTTTCATAGCGAGTTTCCCCAGCGTTGCGCCGTACTGCATGACAAAAAAAGTTTGATACACTATTTTCATTATAATATACTGCATCACATAAGTATTTGTAAGTATTATAATATCTTCAACAGTTTGCGCCTTTGAAAATGAGTCAGACATAGCTATAATAAGTAAAAAAGAAAGTAACATTTCATCTATAAAAAATGCCACTGCTCTTTTTTTAATAGATGCAAGTTGTAAGTGTTCTCGGTTAAGTAGCTTCTCTATCTCTTCATTCAAAGTTCAAATTCCTAAAGAGCTTGGTACGCGATATCTGTACGAAGTTTTTTCCCTGCAAAATGAACTTGTCCGCATCTCAAATATGCTCTGTCTCTTGCCTCTTTTATACTATCACCCAAACCGACACATACTAAAACACGTCCGCCTGTCGCATACAATTTTGTATCTTCCATTTCTACTCCGGCAAATGAGATATGTGTATTATCCGCTATCTCTTTATGCTTTACATCATCTAAAATAATTTCAGCCGGCTTTGATGCGCCGTATGGATAGTTTTCACTTGCCATAACAACACCCACAGCATACTGGTCTGAAAATTCTACTTTTATATCACTTAAACGATTTGTAGCCGCTTTATAAAACATGTCTAACACACTTGATGTCATCAAAGGCATAAGAATTTCACACTCAGGATCTCCAAAACGAACATTAAATTCCAAAGTAATCGGTTCGCCGTTGACTACCATAATGCCGATAAATAAAACACCTTCAAACGGAGCACCCTCTTTTTGCATGCCGTCTAATGTCGGACGGATAATTCTCTCTCTTACTTTTTGGTAAAGTTCTTCATCTACAAGCGGTGTCGGAGCATAAGCACCCATTCCTCCAGTATTTGGTCCTTCATCACCGTCAAGCAAACGTTTGTGATCCTGTGCAGCCGGCAGTAATATATAATCTTCTCCGTCACATACAGCAAACATTGAAAGTTCATACCCGTCTAAAAACTCTTCAACGATTACTTTTTTTCCGGCATCACCAAAGCTTTTTCCACTGAGCATTTCAGAAATTGCTTTTTTTGCTTCATCGTGAGACTGTGCAATAATTACACCTTTCCCGCCGCATAACCCGTCAGCTTTCACGACAATCGGTGTTTGCAATGAGTTTGTAAATTGAAATAAATCTTCAATCGAATCACTCTCTATATATCTTGCAGTAGGAATATTATACTTTGCCAAAAAGTTTTTCATATACACTTTTGAACCCTCAAGCTGTGCTGCTTCTTTACTCGGTCCGAAAATCGTCAAGCCTTGTGCTTTAAATATATCGACAACGCCGTCAACCAAAGGTGCTTCAGGACCTACAATGGTAAGGTCAACATTGTTTTCTTTTGCAAATACTGTCAAATCATTATAATCTTTGATATCTAGATTAGTGCCTAAATTATTTGTTGCACCATTTCCCGGCTGGAAAAAAAGCTCATGCTCTTCATCTTCATTTTTTATAGCACGAGCAATAGAGTATTCTCGTCCACCACTACCCAAAATTAATATTTTCATTCACATCTCCATAAATTGTTAAAAAATTTACTTATTCCATCGCAATAAAATAAATACATTCTTTATGTAATCCAAGTAGCCGTCGCACTATTGGCTTGGTTCTAAAAAGCCGAATTTGGGTGAAGAGAGAATTGTCTAACGGCGACAGTTTCATCGGCAGAGTCAACATACCTCAAACGAAATCATCGACACACGACAATCCTACTAGTTCACAATTTGAATATGTAGAACCCTCATATGTGTGCTGACACGAACTACTCAGATTAACAATACTATTATACAAAAAATATGCTTGTTTTTATTTTAGAGAATGTGCGATTTGCATACAACTCCCTATTGTCGTATCATTTGAGAGAATATAAGAGCAGTTTTTCGGTATTGCCTTTGCCGTGGTTTTACCGATAACTATAATTTTATGCGTATCATGCAGTTCATTATTTTTTAAAAAACATTTCACACTTGAGGGGGATGTAAAAATCAAAACAGCATCATTTTCTACTTTGACCTTTTGAATTGCCGTAGAACAGTCACTTTCATACACAACTTTTTCATCAATTACATACCCATCTTCTTTACATGTAAACACAAAATCAGATGCAACGACTTTAGCTCGCAGATAAAGCCATCTTTTATTTTTGGGATAGGACTTGATTTTGTCTATAAGGTTATCGCCATAACCTCCACCCACAGCCAAAATATGACCACCTAAATACTCAAAGCTTTTGGCACTTTGAGCAGATACGCATAATGCAGATTTTGAAATATACTCTTTTTTTTCATACTGTTGCAGTGCTTTTGAAGCCTGTTTGGATGTTATTATCAAATAATCATATTTTGAAAAATCAATTTCTGGTTTTAAAAAAGTTATATCAAGAGAATTGATACTGATAGCATCAGGATGAGAAGAGATAGAAAAAAGGTAAATTGGGCGCATAGGAAAAAGCTCTCGCTTATTCCCATTCGATAGTAGCAGGGGGCTTGGAAGAGATGTCATAAACAACTCTATTGATTCCGTCGACTTCATTGATAATTCTTCTTGAAATTCTCTCAAGTAAATCATGAGGTAAATGTGCAAATGTTGCCGTCATACCATCAACTGCTTCAACAACTCTGACACATACAGTATTGTCATACGTACGGTTATCACCCATAACACCTACTGATTTTACATTTAAAAGCACTGCAAATGCCTGCCATGTTTTTGCATAGTAACCACTTGCTTTTAACTCATCCAGTAAAATAACATCAGCTTCGCGTAAAAGGTCTAAATCAGGAATATTTACATCACCCATGATTCTAATTGCAAGACCCGGTCCAGGAAATGGATGACGATTAATCATTCCTTCCGGCAGACCAAGTTCAAGTCCTATTTTACGTACTTCGTCTTTAAAGAGTTCACGTAGAGGTTCAATAAGCTCAAAATCCATCCAATCAGGGAGCCCACCGACATTATGATGAGACTTAATCACTTCTGATGGTCCATTTACAGATATAGACTCAATAACATCAGGATAGAGTGTTCCTTGTGCAAGAAATTTAATTCCATCATGTTTTTTTGCTTCTTTTTCAAACTCTTCAATAAAAGTATGCCCGATAATCTTGCGTTTTTGTTCAGGATCACTTACCCCTGCAAGTTTACCTAAAAAGTTATCTGCCGCATCAACAGTAATTAGCGGTGCTTTAAGATTAACCTTGAAAACTTCTTCCACCTGCTCACGCTCACCTTTACGAAGTAGTCCATTATCAACAAAGACAGGAATAAGCTGATCACCTATTGCTTCATATAACATTGCCGCAACGACTGAACTGTCAACGCCGCCACTTAATCCACAGAGTACCTTTGCATCACCGACACGCTCACGAATTGATTCGATTTGCTGTTTTAAGAAATGTTCCATCTTCCATTTCTCAGTAACCCCGCAAATGTTTTTTGCAAAGTTACGAAGCATTAAGTAACCCTCTTCTGAGTGTTGTACTTCGGGGTGAAACTGCATTGCATAGACACGTTTTTCATCATTTGCTATAGCTGCATAAGGAGAATTATCAGATGTTGCAATAACCTTAAAACCTTCAGGTAGAGTCTCAACTCTGTCTGAGTGACTCATCCAAACTATTCTGTGATTATCACAATCGTTAAAGAGCGGTGAAACATTATCAGGGTAACCGATAATCTCAAGTTCTGCTTTTCCATATTCGTGATGGTCAGAACGTATAACAGAACCACCGAAATCTACTGCAATTCTCTGCATTCCATAACAAATTCCAAGAACAGGAATTCCCATCTTGTATACGTCTTTGTCAACTTCATACGCATCTTCATTATATACAGAAGACGGTCCGCCACTGAGTATAATACCTTTAGGATTTTTTGCCTGAATATCTTCTACTTTTGTATGATAAGGAAGAATTTCACAGTATATTTTATCTTCACGAAGACGACGCGCTATGAGTTGTGTGTATTGAGAGCCAAAGTCTAGAACTATAATGCTAACATTTGTCATTTGAAATGCCTTTTTACTTTAATAAATAAATAATTATGAAAGGATACAATAAATAAGATTAATGTTTGATTTGCTACATGTAAGTTTTATTACATGTAGCAAATTTAAGATAAAGGAGAGAGTTTAGTAAAGTCCCATGATTTCAAATTGAACGTACCAGATAATAATAGAGATGATATATCCTACTAAAATTGTCCATGAATGTTTCATGTGTGCGCCAAAAGTATAAATACCGCGAAGTTTTCCCATAACTCCGACACCTGCAGCAGAACCAAAAGAGATTAAGCTTCCACCTATACCGGCTGTCATTGTAACGAGCATCCATTGTGCTATGTCCATTTGAGGAGATGCTTTTAAGATTGCACTCATAACCGGCACATTATCTACAATTGCTGAGAGAAATCCGACACCTACATTGGATGCAGTTGGTCCGGCTAAATCATAAAGATGATGTATATATTCCAAAAAGCCCAGGAAATGCAGTGCTCCGACGGCAGAAAGAATACCAAAGAAGAAAAGAAGCGTATCATTTTCCACTTTTTCCATATTGACATAAATATTAAAACTATTTTTACCCGCTCTTTTAAGTTGGAATGAGTAGAGTTTCAATATTGCCAAACCAAACATCATGCCCCACATTGCCGGGAAATGAAAGAATGTATGCCCAAGTACAGCAATCACGATAGTAAGGACACCTAAATAAACAACGGTCATTCCACCATCAAGTACAACAGGTTTTTTTTCTGTTGCCCCGTCAAACGGCGGTTCGCCTGCCGGAACAGATAAAGAGAGTAAAAATGCCGTAACACCCCAGCCAACAATAGAAGCAGGAAATAAGTAGAGAAAATCTACAAACTCACCTTTACCTGCAGTCCAAGCCATTAAAGTTGTAATATCACCAAACGGAGACCATGCACCGCCGGCATTTGCCGCTACGACAATATTGATAGCGCCCGGTACCAAAAAGGCAAGATTTTTCTTGTCAATCGTAAAAAGTACCGTTGAGAGGATCAAGGCTGTTGTCAAGTTGTCTGCAACCGGAGAGATAAAAAATGCTAAAAAACCGGTCAGCCAAAAAAGTTTTTTATACGTATATCCTTTTGAAACAAGTTTATATTTCATTAAATCAAAAACACCACGTTCTAAAAGTGTTTCAATAAATGTCATTGCTACAAGTAAGAAAAAGAAAATTTCTGATATTTCAAGAATGAGATGTTCTAACTCATCATGTACCGCATCAGGGTTTAATCCATTAATTGCATAATAAATACCAATAAGCATAAACATAAATGTACCGGCAAAAAGTGCCGGTTTTGATTTATTTATCTCATATTTTTCTTCTGTAGCGATAAAATAATACGCTATAACAAAGACAGCTAAGCTGGCCCATCCTACCCATGTCGTCGCAAGATTTATTGCTTCGTGTTCCATTAATTCTCCTCTTGTATTGTGTGAACCCCTATAGATTCACTCCTGTTTAATGCAGATATTACTATCTCTTTTGCTGTCAGTAAACGAAATTTCAGTAGTTTACCAATATTTTCATTTAAAAGTGCATTAATTGTCGACAAAGCATCATTTAATCCACTTTTTGTACGGATTATGGAAACATTTTCCCACATGATTCGTCTCAGTTGATCTTTTTTCACTTTATCATCTTTTAAGCTCATCACTTCATCTTTAAGCGTAAACTCTTTAAAGCATTTAATTTCATCTATATTTTTCAATATATCATCAGCTGCTCTTTTAGCAAACACCAAACCTTCAAGGAGTGAATTTGACGCTAGTCTGTTTGCGCCATGAACTCTTGTTGATGCAACTTCTCCAACGGCATACAAATTTTTCACATTAGGCACTTTAGCATCTAAATCAGTTCTAATGCCTCCTATAGCATAATGAAAAGCCGGTGAAATCGGTACTCTTTGAGTAGGAATATTAAATCCTAACTCTCTTAAACTTTTATATATATTTGGAAATCTGTGCTTAAAGTATTCTTCATCAAAATTTTCGCAATTAAGGTACACATGCATTCCTGTTTTTTTCTTGTATTTATATATTGCCTTGCTGACAATATCACGCGAAGCAAGTTCTCCGCGTTCATCATAATCAAAAAGAAATCTTCGACCCGCTTCATCTTCAATAGTAGCACCTTCCCCGCGCAGAGCTTCTGTCAAAAGCATCTTCTGTGCATTGTTTGAATTTACAAACACAGTAGGATGAAACTGCAGCATTTCCATTCTGTCAAGTTCTATGCCTTTCATGACACAAAGTCCCTGCATATCGGCACTGATACACGGCGCATTTGTATGGTACTCATAAAGCGAGCCGACCCCTCCGCTTGCAATAATGACATTTTTGGCATAAATATTTCTGCGTTTTCTATGATCAAGCACCGTCACACCGAAACATTCGCCCTCTTCTATCAACAAGTCAACTACTCTGGCATCGCTCAGCATAGCATGAGAGTTCTGCTCCAGCATGAAGTGATGCAGATATCTTCCCGTTGCATCGCCTCCTGCATGTAAAATCCGCTCACATGAGTGTGCTGCCTCTTTTGTATAAAGCAGTTCTCCTGCTTCATTCGTGTCAAAATGAAAGCCGTGACGTATTAAATCATCAATCGCTTTACGGGAATTTTTACTCAAGACATCAACAGCTTTTTCATCACATAGTCCGTCACCTGCAGCAAGTGTGTCTTTTATATGTGCAGGTATGTCGTTCTCATCCCTGGCAAGTGCCACGCCGCCCTGTGCATAAAAGGTATTGCACTTAAAAGTTTCGCGTTTATTGATTATAAGCACTTTTTTATCAGCAGGAATATTCATGCTTGCATAAAGCCCTGCGACACCTGCTCCTATTATAATTACATCATATTCTATCATTACGGTGTACAGCTTGTATTATTATCATTGTTAAATTCTTTCTTTTTAATAATAAACTTAACATTCTTGTCTCCCTTTGGCGCCTCTTTTTCATAGTATGGCGGTGCTTTGTAGCCACATGCGCTAACACTTAATAAAAAGCTTGCTATAATTAGCATATGAAAAACAGCAGTGACATTCTTAATTCTCTTCAAAATAAACCTCAATTTTCTAAATTATCTCACTATAAATGTATACATAAAATACAATCAGTATTCAGCCCCCCTTTACAAAAAATGATTAAGTTTGCATATATAAAAAACAATACACTTTTTTTTGTCCTTAATCATCCCGGTGCCAAACAAGAGTTTGATAATAATATACAAAGCATTAAAAGTGCTTTAAAGTTTCATACTCCCGCAGAATGTAGTGATGAAACTATAACGGATATAAAAGCTTTTGTAACACATACACCCTCTTTACATGTAAGCACACCGGCAGATACCGAGCCAAAAAAAGTTCTCTCCTATAAAGAAAGATCTAGTGGAAATTTTGAAATTCCTGTCCATGATGAAAAACTCAAAGAACTTATCCGCTCTATTCAAAATATTATAAAAGAAAAAAATGACACTTAAAGAAAAAATTCAGCAACTCCCGGACAAACCGGGCATCTATCAGTATTTTGACAAAAATGGACATCTTCTTTATGTGGGAAAAGCCAAAAACCTTGCTAACAGAGTAAAAAGCTACTGGCAGTTTACACCTGAGCTTTGTGCAAGTTCGCAGCTTTCCCTGCGTATAAAAAAAATGATAACTCAGACAGTCTCTATGGATTACATCATCGTAAATTCCGAGCATGATGCTTTAATACTTGAAAACTCCCTTATCAAGCAACTGGGTCCAAAATATAATATTTTGCTCAGAGATGATAAAACCTACCCTTATATATATATTGACAACTCTCAAGATTACCCTCGTTTTGACATCACAAGAAAAATCATCAAAAGTAAAGATATTACCTATTATGGTCCATATTCTGTCGGTGCAAGAGATATTCTCAACTCTCTTTATGACATCTGCAAGCTTGTACAAAAAAAAACCTGCCTCAAATCAAAAAAACTCTGTTTGTACTATCAAATAGACAAATGTCTCGGTCCCTGCGAACTGCCAGTCAGCAAAGAGCGCTATGCTCATGAAGTGAATTTGGCAACGAGTCTTATAAAAAATAAAAAACTTCTTCTAAGCAAACTGCAGGAAAAAATGGAGTTTTATGCCGAAGAACTGCGATTTGAAGAGGCAGCCCAGCTGCGTGATACGATGGAAAGGATTGAACGTTCCCACATTAAAAGTGAAATTGATTTTGCTACAAATGAAAATTATGACATTTTTGCTATTGAAAGTTCCCAGACAAGAGCTGTCGTTGTCAAAATATTTATGCGCCACGGAAAAATTATATCTTCAACGCATGAGTATATAAACCTTAACGAAGGGCTTGATACAAATGAACTCTATTGTAGAGCATTACTTGGTTTTTATAAAGATGAAAAACCTCCTATTGTTGTTCCCCTGCTCATTGGAGAAGATTTTGAAGATAAAGAGCTGATACAAGACTATCTTACAAATATATTTGAGCAAAAATCACAAATCATCATTCCTCAAAGAGGGAAAAAGAAAGATTTAATTGCTTTGGCAAAATTAAATGCTACTGAACTCTTAAAAAGAGACAAAGAGACTCTCAATACCAAAATATTACAAGATATACAAGAACTGTGTCATCTTCAAAAACTTCCAAACAGAGTAGAAGTTTTTGACAACTCTCATATGTCCGGTGTTGCTACAGTCGGCGCTATGATAGTATATGAAAATGGAAAATTTGATAAAAAATCTTACAGAACCTATCATCTTAATGCAAGAGACGAGTATGGACAAATGCGTGAAACATTAACGAAAAGGGTAGAAAGTTTTAGCAAAAGTTCACCGCCTGACTTATGGATACTAGACGGGGGAGCAACACTGCTAAAACTTGCAGTCGATATTCTCCAATCCAATGGCATTAACCTCGATGTTATAGCAATATCAAAAGAGAAGATAGATGCAAAAGCCCACCGTGCCAAAGGAAAAGCACAAGACATCATATACACAAGAGATGAAGTATTCAAGCTCAAAACAAGTGACAAGCGCTTGCAGTGGGTTCAAAATTTACGGGATGAAGCACACCGGGCGGCTATCACTTTTCATAAGAAAACAAAACTAAAATTAGACCAGGAAAGTAAACTTTTAAGCTTGCATGGCATATCACCTGCAAAAATACAAAAACTGCTCAATCACTATGGAACTTTTGAAGCACTCAAAAATGTAACATTTGATGATATTAGTTCACTTTTAAATACAAAAGATGCAAAAACTATCAAAAATTTTTATAAATAAGTTTTTTTTTTATTCCTTTATGATATATTTGTGAT
>CAZDEM010000054.1:0-10179 GCA_964504315.1 uncultured Sulfurimonas sp. | reverse complement strand
CGTCGGGCTCATAACCCGAAGGTCGCTGGTTCAAATCCAGCTTCCGCAACCAATCCTAAAAAAATATAGTTATATTAAAATTATTTATATAAGTTAAGTTTCTTTGTAATAGAATAGTTTATGTTAATACATTCTATTTGAGGAAAATGCTATGAAAAAAACACTGTCTAAATACTTTAACATATATGTCGTTATTGCTCTGATTGGTGCTTTTTCTTTTTTATATCTTTTTTCATTTGCATTTATTCTTAATGATGTGGCGACAGGTTCAAGTTTAAAAATGAAAAAAAAGGCTATCCAGAAGAAAAAAGAGCTTTGTCTTAAAGATCCGACACAATGCTGATTTATTCTTTATTGCTTGAATAGCGCATAACAAATATAAAAAGACTCAATACAGCGATCATAATACCAACACCCGCTATCAGGTAAAAAGCATGGATCATCTGCGCATAATCACTCAAAGCAATTTTAAACACAACCATAAGTGATTCTATAGACAAGGCTATAATTATGGAAGTCAAAAACCGGGCTAAAAGCCTGTTTTCTATGTTGTAATCACGGCTGATACTTTTGTAAAACACTTCATGCTCCAAAATTGTTTTTGACAAATCAAAAATAGCCAACGCCAAAGTCAATGCGATGATAGAACGAAATAGTCCTGATAAAATATCTCTGTCTTGCATACCAAAAGTTGTCCATATAGTAAAAAATGCGTAACTGACAAGTGCCAAAGAAAACAGTGAGAGTAAAAATCCAAAAAGTCCATAAAAATATTGTGTAAATTTACTAAAGTATTCATGTCCATCCACCAAAGAGAGCTCTTTTAAAAGTGTATACAATTCAAAATCATACACAATATATTCTTCATTAATATACTGTACAACTGTTATGTAAGGTGTCCCGCTTCTTGAATTTACATATACATTTGAAATATATATATTGTCTTCTCTAAACTGTATACGTTCAAGTAAATGTGATTTATCCAAGCCCAGGTATGTTTTGTCATCCTCTTGTGGTGTATACAGTGGTGTAGCCTGTTTTAGGTTTTTATTTATTTTATAAGTAGCTTGCAGAGCGGGAAACAGTGAAAACAGTGATTCACGAACCAATATATCATATTCACCTGTATCAACACTTTCTATCATCGCAGTCAGGGAATTTTCTATAAACGAATATTGTTTTTTATATATTGAAATAATTTCTTTCATAACCCACCTCAATTCATGCATTACATGTATGCATCAAATCAGGTAGTTACAGCTATAATATCATTTTAAACTATAAGTTATTCTAATATTCTATTATTAATAGAATATTTTTATCTTTTAAAGGGTAAAATTATTTACTTACATGTAAGCTTTGGTACTTTTTTTGCTTACAAAAATACAAAAGATGCAATATTAAACAGGGTAGTCAATGGCTGATACACATGAAGACATAATAATTATAGAAGACAGTGATGCAGCATTACACTCGTATAATCAGAATGATGAGTTTCTTGAGAAGAATGAAGATGAAGCCAGAAAGAAAAAGATTATTCTTTTTGGTGGTATTGCAATTATTGTTATTTTACTCATTGCTGTAACAACACTTCTTCTTATAAAAAACGCTTCCACACAAAAGGTTAGTGACTTTAGTACTTTAGACAACAAGCTACAAGAGGCAAAAAAACCGGTCATTGAACCAAGTAAACTGGAAAATATGATTGCCAAAGCAAATTATTTATACTCAACAGGTGCAAAAGAGAAAGCTCTCGCATTATATGAAAATATTGCCCATTACTCTCAGGCTATATCGCAGTACAACCTTGGTGTTGCCCAAATGAAGAATGAACAGTACGCACTGGCATTAAAAACTTTTCAAAATGCAATACTCAATGATGAGAAAAGGTGTGTCTGCGCCATCAATGCAGCCGTATGTTCGTTACATGTAAAGGATGAGGCTAGCTTTAAGTATTATATTGATTTGGCTTATGCCTATCTGCCTTATGAAATCAATTCACCCCTGTATTCATACTATTATACACTTGTAAATTACTATAACAAAAACTATCTAGCAGCTTTGAATGGTCTTAAAAACGCTGATCACCCTGCCTATCCGGTTGTGCAAAATCATTTAAGTGCAAAAATTAACGCTTTATATAACAACAATTATGATGCTATTGATGCTTTAGAAAAAATCAATGAAGATATCGATGACTTCAGTTTGGCTCTTTTATATGCAAGAGTTGGTGATTTCAACCTGGCAATCAATCATCTTAACAGTGCCATAATAAAAAATGAACAGCCGCTCAAAGCCAAACTGGCACGCAGTTATATTAACTTAAAAGCCGGACACATACAAAAAGCAGCATCACAACTTAAAAAAGTAACAGATGAGTACCCGCAAGAGGTTTATAAAGCGTACCCCATCAGTGTTAAACTCAAAGATGTTTTATTTGAACCACAAAAAGCGCAGGCCTTATACAGGAAAAAAATTCAAAATTCAAAATTTATCAACTATCAAAAAATCTTTTATTTTTCGCCATATAAAATCTTCAATGCAAACCAAACCATCAGTTATATCAGAAAAGGAAATGCCAATATTTATATTGATAATGTAGAGTCTGCACAGGACTATTTGAAAAAAAGCTACTCTTCTTCCAATGTTGATATAGGTATAACAAAAGCTATTAAAAAAGCTCTCTCTTTAAAAATTCGAGAAGCAAATCAGGATTTACAAAAACTTGTAAAAATTCAGCCTAAGCACTCTATTTTGCATTATAATCTTGCCCTGACTTATGCTCAAATGGGAAATATGCTTCAGGCGAATAAACACTTTTTACGTTCATATCATTTAGATGCCAAGAACTATCTCTCCGGCATTTATGCTGTAATGACAAGCCAATTAATAAATAAAAACTACACAAAACTAGAGTCTCTTTTAAAAGATTCTATATCTGCCCAAGAGACAAGTGAAGAGACTGATCTGTATAATACCCTTTTACACCTCAGTGACAATGACTATCTTTCAGCGATTGAATGGCTTGACAAAGACTACAAACAAAGACCTCTGTATCTAATATTAGATACACTCATTGCCAGCAAAACAAAAAATCCTGACAGAGCAAAAAATGCTGCATCAAAACTGACTGTCATGTTTCCTCATGATATACTCCCGCATATGATTTACATAGATACGCATTTTAGCAGCTATAAAACACCAAAATATGCAGAGGAAGTCTTAAAATACTTAAAGAAACAACATTTTAATTTCACTGATTTGTATTATGGCCCATTTATTACCAGATACACTTATATACAGGAGCATTTAATTACGGGAAGACTCTATTATCTAAGAGAACAGTTAAAGCAAGTACTTCAGACTACTGATACAAATACAGAAGATATAGAAAGTGCACTGGCTTTAGCATCACTGTATAACAAGAACTTTGAGGAGTCATACAGCCTCTACAATCATTTAATAGACGAATTAAAGGTTAGGGATGCATATACACTCTATTTAGGAGCAGTAGCTTCAACAGCAGCCCAGCATCATGCAAATGCAATAGCACTACTGGAGTTATCTAAAATGAAAAATGAAAACTTT
The DNA here is from genome assembly GCA_964504315.1 of uncultured Sulfurimonas sp. Classification (GTDB taxonomy): domain Bacteria; phylum Campylobacterota; class Campylobacteria; order Campylobacterales; family Sulfurimonadaceae; genus Sulfurimonas. Next base: position 6,591 of record CAZDEM010000054.1, on the reverse strand, counting down.
TTTGAAGCCAGATATGCACTTGCTCTTTTGTATATGGAAATTAAAAATAATGATGGTGCATCCATTCAACTGCAAAAAATCAACAATGATGCCTTTGAATCGGAATATTTTGAATTTAATATAGATACGGATAAGGTTCTGTTTATGAAAGAGCATCCCCAAGGCTAATAATTAGATTAAGAGAAATAGCCTATTAGAGAGTGAGATGCTTGAATTTCGCTGTTTGGCTTAATATCTAATCTGAAGTTTTTCGGTAGATAGAGTTCACTCATACTGTTAATTGCATAGCCGTATCTTGAACCCTTATACAAGGGTTCATTTTTAGAGACTTCTATGTTTATAGGAGTAAAACTTTGCTTGAGTCTGTGCAGCACTTTTACTTTATTGTTATGTGCATCTATAAATACAAGTTCTGCAGTTTCATTTAAATCATAAAATAATTTTGATTTTTTTGAGGTTCTTGCGCCTCTGACAACTTTTGTGCTTTCAAGATGTCCACATAAGGGAACACGCAATACACCTACATTCATATAATTTGATTCTACAAGCACTCTATAAGCATATTGTCCGTCTTTTATTTCATCTATAGCTTTTACAACACCATCAATAGGAGAAACAACTGCTTTATCATCTAAAAAAGTAACCTCTCTTTCAGGGTTTCTAAAACTATAAACAAAAAACAGCGCTGATAAAAAAGACAAAAGAGAGAAAAATTCTAAATCTAAAATTCCAAATATAACGGTAGCAAGAAGAGCATAAGCAATATATTTATAACCGTTTTTGCTTACAATAAAAAGATTATTTTTCATCACTTTTTCCGTCAGTATCATCAGATTCTGTCATTGTTGCATCTGCTTTTAACTCTTCTTCAATACTCTCGCTGTTTTCTACTACTTTAGATTGTATACCATTTTCTTTTTCAAAATTTATAATGATTTCTCTAACTTCATCACCGGTAATATTTTCTTTTTTATACAGCAGTGCAACCATATCTTCAATAGCTCCACGATATTCTTCTAAACGGTTCAAAACAGCCTGGTAATGTTCATCCAATGATTTTTTGATGTATTCATCCATCTCTTCGGCCATTTTTTCACTGTATTCACGTGTTGCCTGTTGTCCACCTCCGCTTAAAAATGACTGGCGTGATTTCTCAAGAACCATTAGTCCTGCAATGTCACTCATACCATACGTTTGCACCATAGATTTTATAATGTCAGTCGCACGTTCCAGGTCATTTCCTGCACCCGTAGAAATTTCACCGATAAATACCTGCTCAGCTGCGCGGCCGCCAAGAAGAGTATCTACTTCAGCCCACAGCTCATGCATCTGCATCATATATTTATTTTCTTCAGGCTTATTAAGTGTGTAGCCTAGTGCTGCCAAGCCACGAGGAACTATAGAAACCTTTGAAACTTTTTTCGCACCATCTGTTGTTTCAGCCAAAAGAGCATGCCCGCTTTCATGGTATGCAACTATTTTCTTCTCTTTCGGATTAATACGTCGTGATTTCTTAGCAAGTCCTGCCAGGGCACGTTCAACTGCCTCATACATATCCTGCTGTTTAACTGTTTTTTGGCTTTTTCTACCTGCAAGCAGTGCTGCCTCATTTATGATGTTTGCTAAGTCTGCACCCGCAAGCCCCGCTGTTAAGCGTGCTATCTCTTCAAGGTCCACATCTTTATCTGTTTTTACATTTTTTACATGTACTTTTAGAATTTTTACACGACCCTCAAAATCCGGTTTATCAACAAGAACCTGTCTGTCAAAACGGCCGGGACGCAACAGTGCCTGGTCAAGAATTTCCGGTCTGTTTGTTGCTGCTAAAATTATAACAGGCGTATCTGTTCCAAAACCATCCATTTCTGCCAACAGCTGATTGAGTGTTTGCTCTCGCTCATCATTCCCACCCATTACGCCGCCGGCTGCACGACTTTTACCAATAGCATCAATTTCATCTATAAATATAATACTCGGCGCATCTTTTTTAGCCTGTTCAAACAGATCTCTTACGCGAGCCGCACCCACACCTACAAACATTTCTATAAAACTGGAACCACTTACTGAAAAGAACGGAACTTCTGCTTCACCGGCAACAGCTTTAGCAAGTAATGTTTTACCTGTACCGGGGCTACCTACCAATAAAACACCTTTTGGAATTTTTGCACCGATTTCCACATAACGCCCAGGGTATTTTAAAAAGTCTACAATCTCTTGCACTTCTTCTTTTGCTTCTTCCACACCTGCTACATCGTCAAATTTTGTATCGGGTTTTTCTGAGTTGATCAACTTTTTGGAATTACCCATTCCAAGCAGTCCTCCACCCATACTTTTTTGCATACGGCCGGCAAAAAACATCCAAATAGCAATAATTATTAAAAATGGAAACAGCCAGCCAAACATTTCAGTAAACCAGTTTGTTTCACTAAATCCTGTATAGTCAATTTTTTCTTCATCTAAAAGCTTTATCAGTTCATTATCACCTTTTACCACTCTTGTTGTATAAATTTTTGAACCGTCTGTTGAAATAGCTCTAATATAACTTTGTCCTATTTCAACTTTTTTTACACTTTTAGACTTTACCAGCGCTTTAAGCTCTGAGTAATCAACCGGTTTAATTCTTGTTTTAGATGTTCCCATTACAGAATTATTATTACCGGCACCTTCGCCAACCATTACTTTAAACAACAAAATCACTACAACTGAAAATATTGCAAATGTTATCAGCGGATTTTGGTTAAAAAAGTTGTTATTGTTGTTATTATTGTCTTTATCTGCCATTTTTATTTCTTCTCTCTTTTTAAAACTAATGTAACCCATTCATCTTGAGCTATTTTTTCTATTATTTTACAATCTTTATAAAAATTCAAAACTTTTTCTTCATACTTGTTTAATATACCAGATAAAATTAAGATTCCATCATCTGCCAATGCTCTTTTCAAATCATTTGCAATAAAAGTTAATACATCTGCAACAATATTTGCCACAACTATATTGTATTTTTCATCCAAATTTGAAGCAGAACCTTCCCATATTGAATGAAATTCCAAATCATTTAAGTTCGCATTTTTTATAGAATTTTCAACCGACACAGGGTCAGTATCACAAGCATCCACAACAGCTCCGAGTTTCATAGCACCGATGCCGAGTATGCCGCTGCCGCAGCCTACATCTAAAACTCTGTCACCTTTATGCACATATTTAGAAATGGCACGCAGTGAAGAAGCAGTCGTTGGATGATGCCCTGTACCAAATGCAAGCGCCGGGTCTATCACTATATTTATAAGGTTTGGATGATTGTCATTCCATGTAGGATGGATGTAAAACTTATCTATTGCAAGTGGTTCTATACTATTTTTATAAGACTCTACCCAGTCACTGTTTTGCAATTTTTTTTGAGTACACTCTACTTCTACAGGTGTACCCAGAGCCTTTTGCAAAGCCTCTGCAAACTGTTCCATTCCCCAAACTATGGTATCAAGTTCTTCTTCACTTCTTATAATAAAGCCGCCATCTGTCTCTTCAAAACCAATCGGCAGAGTGTCTGCCAAAAAATCTGCGAACAATTCATGATGAGAAGAGACTTTAACCACTAACTCATAGTAATGCTCTTGCATTACTCCGTAACACCCATTACAGCGCCAAGTTTTTCTTTAAGTACCTGTGGAGTAAACGGTTTTACTATATAGTTATTTACTCCGGCTTTAAGTGCTGTAATAACCTCCGCCTTTCCACCTTCTGTTGTTACCATAATGATAGGCGTATCTCTAAAACGCTCATCCGCACGAACTTTTTTTACAAGTTCAAGTCCGTTCATCTCCGGCATATTCCAGTCTGTAATTAACATTTCAATATCTGGGTTCGTATCCATTTGCGCCCAACCTTCAACGCCGTCAGCACCTTCAAGAATATCTTTGTATCCAAGGCGAGACAAAGTATTTTTTATAATACGGCGCATTGTAGAACTGTCATCAACAACAAGTAATTTCAATTGAAATCCTTTAAATAATATTTTGCATAATTTATATCTAATAATAGCAAAATTCTGTTTGTTTTGCTATTAATCTACCAATTTGAACATTTTGGGCAGATCTAATCTTCCCTCGTAGTACGCTTTTCCAATAATTACACCATCAACTTCTCCGGTAGCAATTAAAGCTTCAATATCACCTTCATCTTTAACGCCCCCGCTTGCAATTGTACTTATCCCGCTAGCTCTTGCAATATCAAGTGTAAATTCGACATTTACTCCGCTGAGTGTGCCGTCTTTTCCGACATCAGTACATATTATAGCTTCTACACCGGCATTAGCAAACTCCTTTGCTAAATCTGTTGCAAGCATTGTACTTACTTCTCCCCAGCCTTCAACCGCAACATATCCGTCTATCGCATCAATGCCTACGGCAATAGGGTATTTGGCTGCCATATCTTTCACAAATTGAGGATTTTTTACGGCAATTGAGCCTAAAATAATTCTGTCAATTCCAATGTCAAGCATCTTTTGGATTGTCTCTTCATCACGAATTCCTCCGCCGAGCTCTAGTTTTACATTAGAGTTTTTGCGAATTTTGATTATCTGTTCAAGATTTTTAGGTTCCCCTGCAAATGCACCGTTTAAATCTACCAAATGCACCCACTCTGCACCCATCTCTTCAAATTTTTTTACCAATTCATACGGTTCATCCGAATAAATTTTTGCACTTTCCATCAAACCTTTTGTCAGGCGAACCGCTTTTCCGTCTTTTAAATCTATTGCCGGGTATAATGTCATAATATATATTTCCTTAATTTTATTCTATAAAATGAAGGGAACCTCTTCATTTTTTAATTACGATGTCAGAAGCAATTCAGCCATCTACGCTAACGCTTGGTTTTCTTCGGCAGAAAGCCCGCGCAACTAGTTGCTTTTATAGTTTTATAAAATTTTCTAAAATTTTCAGCCCGTTTTTATGGCTCTTTTCAGGGTGAGGCTGTATTCCCATTATATTATCATGTGCTACCGCAGAAGTAAATTTATACCCGTACAAAGTCTCGCCGATAATGTCCTTTTCATCTTTACATGTAACATGGTACGTATGCACAAAATAAAGATAATGTTCATCATCCAGGCCCTCAAACAGAGGATGCTCTTTTGTAAACATTCTGTTCCAACCCATATGCGGTACTTTTAAAGGCTCTTCAAATTTTTCACTGTCAAATTTTACTACACTACCCTTTATGAGTCCCAATCCTTCATGCTTACCAAACTCCTGTGAATTCTCAAACAAAAGCTGCATTCCAAGACAAATTCCAAGCATCGGCTTGCCACTGTATGCAAACTTTTTTATTGCTGTTATCATATTACGCTCTTTTAAATGTTCCATTGCGTCACCAAATGCACCGACACCCGGTAATATCAGCTTATCATACTCTTGAAATTTATCAGGATTGCTTTCAACTACCGTTTCTTGTCCAAGTTTGGCAAATGCATTTTTTACACTTGCCAAATTTCCCATATTATAATCAATTATTGCTATCATTATTCATCTATCTTTAATTTTGTAAATTTAATATATATTGCCAAAGAGACGATTAAAACGCCGACACTGGCAACTATATACATGGCATATATTAACTTATTCGGGTCTGTAATTGCAAACTTAAACACCAGCATTAAAGCTTCAATAGAGAGTGCTATAATAATGGAACCCAAAAATCGGACCATCGTTTTATGCGGTCCGGATATATCATGCTCTTTATATCTTCCTAATATCTCTTCTTCAATAAGTGTTTTGGATAAATCAAAAATTGCCAAGGAAAGTGTAAGCAAAATCGTTGCTTCAAAAACATCTTTAATTTTAAAATGACTTATAGAAATCCCATATAAAAAGAAACTCTCTATCCCTTTTACAAACAGCAAAAGAGCGATTGCAACTAATGCTAATGCGAAGGCACCATACGTAAATTTGAAGAATTCACTGAAAAATGTATCCATTTTGTTAAGATGTGCAATTTTAAGCACTTCTTCAAGTGGCATATCAATACATGCCACATACTTCAATGAACCGTTTTCATCAAATATCGGCGCAGAAGCCGTTACCGTCAACTCCCCTGTAATAAGTGAAGGATAAGGGTCGGTAATCGTACACCGTTCCTCTCGCACAGCACGATAATAATAAGCACGATCAGCACGAATTTTACCAATATCATCATCAACCTGATCATCTTTGGTAAAGGTCGGAGTTACCTGAACCCCTCTGCTGTCAAGCAGATAAACACCTTCACAGTTTTCCTGGTCTGCTTTAATTTTAAGCAGCCTGGGCATAATCATATCTTCAGTTAAAGAAGGAAGTCTGTTAGGAATATTTTTTGAAAAAAGATAACAAAAATAGGCTCTGGCTTTTGTTCTGCCCTCGGCAAAATGTTGAATATCTATAGGAACCATACGAGTTTCTCCTTCTTAATTTATTTGAATTATATCAAAGATTTACTATTATTGGTATAAGTACCTATCCAAAGATAAAACCAAATAACAGAGTTTTAAAATGATGCCTAGTACAAGGCAAAAATTCGCAGGAGCTACGAGTAGCTTCAAGAGTTTTTAACGCAGTA
>CAZDEM010000053.1:0-10430 GCA_964504315.1 uncultured Sulfurimonas sp. | reverse complement strand
GCATAACGCCATGTATAAAGTTCAGAAAGAAGTTTTGCTAGTGTTTCTTTTGAAGGATTAGTGCTGTTATTTGCATCTTCTTTAATAATAAGAACTGTTTTTTTGATATCTATATTTCTATTAAGGCACTCTATACTTTTATTATTTATAGCAATGCAGCCTTTAGTAAATTTATCTCTTTCCTGGTTTGTCGGAAGTCCATGAATCCATATACCTTGTCCTGTTCTGCCTTCGTATTTATCATATAAATTTGGATAAGAAGTGACAAAAGCCATTGGACCGTAAAAGGAATCAACTTTAGATATTTTTTTTACAATATTATAAACACCTATAGGTGTTTTGAGATCTCCTTCTCTTTTTTTGTCACCTTTGAGTTTTCCGGTAAAGGCGCTGTACTCTTTTCTAAGCTGATATGTGTTGTTGGAATCTTTTGAATAGATTAAAAGCTCTGATTTTGATTTGTCACATAATAAGATATTGGTATATGATTCTATATAGCCAAACTTCGTGTCTTTATTCTTGAGAAACTCTTTCCAATAGTTTGTGTCCGTTAAACTTTTATCGAGTGTTTTTTCAATGTTTTTGATACCGTGGAGTCTGTAGTTTGTCAGTATTTCATTATCTGAAGCAAAAACAGAAGTAGAAAGAAAAAGTATAAATAAAGCTTGAAGAGTTGCCGTATAAAACTTATTTTCCATTGTCATACCCTATCTCTTTAAGGAAGTTTTTATCTTTTGTCCAGCCTTTTTTTACTGTAACCTGAAGATTAAGATAGGCTTTCTTGCCACTGAGTCTTTCAATTTTTTCACGAGCAGATTTTCCTATTCTTTTAACAGCTTCACCGCCTTTTCCGATAATAATACCTTTTTGCGACTCTTTTTCTATAATGATAGTTGCATAAATTCTGTCTATACCGGCTTCTTCTTCAATTGAATCAATAATGACATCAGATTCGTAAGGCACTTCATCACTGATATTTTCAAAAATAGCTTCACGGACAAATCCTGCATAGATATCACGAACAAGTTCACTTGTTAAATCCTCGGGATCATAAAGATAAGGTGAGTCCGGCAAATTTTTTGCAATAATATCTAGTAAATCTTTATGTCCGACTTTACGAGGTATAGCAACAGGAATAAGTGCTTCAAAATGATCAGCATATTTATTATATGAACCAATAGCCTTAAAAAGTTTTTCTTGAGAAACCTGATCAATTTTACTCAGTACTATTATATGCTTCACTCGTCCGTTATTGATTTGCAGAAATTTTTCATAATGCTCTGTGGAATCAGTAACAGGAGCCAGATAAACGATTAAGTCACAATCACCCATCGCTTTGAGTGCTTCATCAAGCATAAATTGATTCAACATTTTTTCTTTTTCATGCAGACCGGGTGTGTCAACAAAAATAATTTGTGCATTTTCATGCATAACAATTGCATTTGAACGCTTTCTTGTTGCATTTGCCTTTTGGCTTACCATTGCAATTTTTTCTCCCAAAAGGGAATTCATAAGGGTACTTTTACCCGCATTTGGACGTCCTATTAAGGAAACGAAACCAGCTTTAGTCATTTAATTGTCCTATAATATATATCTTGATAAATCTTCATCTTCTACGGCGTCATCCAGTTTTTCATGTACTAGTTTTGCTGTAATAATGAACTCTTTTCCTTTGTACTCAGCAGCATTAAAGCTAATGTCTTCAAGGATAAGCTCTAATACTGTGTGCAATCGTCTTGCTCCAATATCTTCAGCCGTTTCATTAGCTCGATGTGCAAGTTTTGCAATAGCTCTGACAGCCTCATCCTCAAATATTAATTCCATTCCTTCAACAGCCAAAAGGGCTTGATACTGTTTAAGCAGAGAACTTTGTGTTTGTGTTAAAATTTTATAAAGTGTATCTTCTGTTAATGCTTCTAATTCAACACGTAAAGGAAATCTTCCTTGCAGCTCGGGAATTAAATCGCTCGGTTTACTGACATGAAAAGCACCTGCTGCAATGAAAAGGATATGGTCGGTGTTTATAGTTCCATATTTTGTTGAAACACTGCTTCCTTCTACAATCGGGAGTAAATCCCTTTGAACTCCCTCTTTTGAAGGATCATTTCTACCCTGACTTTTTTCACTAAGTGCTATTTTATCTATTTCATCAAGGAAAATAATGCCTCCGTTTTCAGCACGACGAAGAGCTTCTGCATTGACTCTTGTCATATCAAGAAGTTTTGTCGCTGCTTCTTGTCGAAGAAGCGTCTTGGCATCTTTTACTGTGACTTCTTTTTTGTTGTCTTCTTTGTTAATCGTTGCAAATACTTTGGAAAAACTCTCCTGAACTTTTGCCATTTCCGGCGGTAAATTTGTATCGTTAAATTCGACATTGAGTTTTTCAATCTCAAGTTCTATTACTTTATCGTCCATTTCACCTGATTCTATGCGTTTTTCCATCGCCTCAAGCAGTCTTTGATAATCATCTTTTTTACTTTCACTTGCACCTGCAGGAAGAGGGGGAAGGAGCTTTTCTGTAATTTTATTGATGATGTAGTTTTCTATTTTCTCTTTGTTTGCTTCTTCTTGTTCAGCTTTTACGATAGAAATAGAGTTAACAACCAGATCACGTATCATAGACTCAACATCACGGCCTACAAAGCCTACTTCTGTATATTTACTGGCTTCAACTTTTATGAAAGGTACTTTCATCATCTTAGCTAGACGGCGTGATATTTCAGTTTTTCCGACACCGGTTGAACCAATCATTAAAATATTTTTAGGTGTAATTTCATTTTTGAGTTCATCATCAAGCTGCATACGTCTGTAACGTGTGCGCAAAGCAAGGGCAATAGTCTTTTTAGCATCTTTTTGAGCAATAACATAATTGTCCAGGTACTCAACTATCTCTTTTGGTGTTAAATTCACTGTTTGTCTCCATCTAGTATAAGTGTTTTTATATTGTGGTTTGTATAAATACATAAATCTGCAGCAATATGCAATGACTCTTTTACTAACGTTTCTTCATCCAGCGAAGCATGTTTTTTCAAAGCGCGTGCAGCTGAAATGGCAAAATTTCCTCCACTGCCTATAGAAGCGATTTCTCCATCTTCAGGCTCAACAACATCACCGTTTCCAGTAAGAATAAATATGTGCTCTTGATTTAAAACAATCATCATAGCTTCAAGACGGCGTAAAACCTTGTCTTTTCTCCAAGCCTTAGAAAACTCAACAACGGACTTCAGCAAATCCCCTTTTTTATTTTCTAAAAACTCTTCAAACATATCAAACAAGTTGAAAGCATCAGCAGTACTTCCGGCAAATCCTGCAAGGATTTTGCCATGATGCAGTGTGCGAATTTTTGTTGCATTGCCCTTTAAAACGCTGTCTCCAAAGGTGACTTGGCCGTCACCGCCGATAACGGCTTTATTTTTGCCTTTGTAGGCCAGTATAGTAGTAGCATCAAACATTAATTCTTATTCTCCCTGAACATCTACATGGAGTTTTGCATGAATTCCATGGCCTAGTTTTAAGTCTAAATCATGCTCACCGATTGTTTTAATAGCCATTTTATCTGTAATGGCTTTTTTATCTATTTCAATATCATGCTGCTCTTTGAGTGCATTGGCAACTTCTTCTTTTGTGATAGCTCCGAAAAGGTGACCGTTGTTACCCACTCTTTTTGTAATGATAACTTCAAGTTTGTCCAGTTTCTGCGCTATTTCTTTGAGTCTTGCAATTTCTGCCGCTTCTTCAGCTTTGAGTCTCTCTTGTTCAGCTTTGTGTTGGGCTAAAATTTCAGGAGTTGCATGTTTTGCAAATCCTTTTCCTATCAAAAAGTTTTTTCCATAACCGTCTTTGACTTCTTTGACTTCACCGGCTTTACCTAAACTTTTTACATCTTTAATTAATAATACTTTCATAATTATTCCCTGTTTTTATATTATCTTTCAATCTCACCGGAATAGGCAACGATACCGTTTGTTAAGTTGCCTATTTTGCTATATCCGTTGTCTGTAAGGATTCTTGCTACATGCGCAGAACGGCTTCCTACGTGACAATATAAGATGATATTTTCATCTTTTGCATAATTTGTTTCTTCCCATGTCTGAAAAAATGAACTTGTCGGTACAAGCTTATCAGCACCTTTAATGTGACCCATTTGCCATTCCATATATTCACGTACATCTACGAGCTTAAAGTTAACCATATTAAGGCTTCTTGCCTCTAAAAGTGAAACCAGTTCATCGCCGTCAAGTTCATCTTTGTTTACAAGCAGTTCACACTCTTCTTTTGTAAGCCCTCTTGAATGTGTATGCGATACTTCTTCCATTCCTAGTTCAACGCGCTTTTTCTCAGCATATTCGGGAGTACAAAAAATTCCACAGTGACAGACCCCGCCTTCAGGAATCTCTTTTTCAATTGCAGGCTTACATGGGCAGACTCTGTCATCAACAGATTTTGGCTTTTCACCTGTAGTGTCAACCATAAAACAAGGGCAAAAACGTTTTTTGTACATCATTTTGTTACGTGCAAGGCCCATCTGCACACCTTCGTTTACATCTTCTTGAGGGTTGTATACCCAGCCGAACTGCGCATTAACTTTATCGGTAAATTTGATTGTTTTTTCTAGTTCAGCCTGAAACTCCGGTGAATTCATATCAATTTTAATCATACTCATATTTACTTCCTACTTGTTTTTGAATTTATTTCTTGCTTTACCTTCAATGATAAAACGTAATGCATTCAGTTTGATAAAACCTTCTGCATCTTTTTGGTTATATACTTCATCTTCTTCAAAAGTTGAATATTCCGGGTTGAAAAGTGATACATCAGAACTTCTTCCGACAACTGTAACATTGCCTTTGTATAGTTTGAGTTTTACTGTTCCTTCTACCCATTTTTGTGTTTGGTCTATTGCGGCTTGCAGCATTTCACGCTCAGGTGCAAACCAAAAACCATTATAAATGAGTTTTGCATAGCGAGGCATCATTTCATCTTTTAAGTGTGCAGCCTCACGGTCAAGTGTAATTGATTCCATTGCTCTGTGCGCTTTAAGCATAATTGTTCCGCCCGGAGTTTCATAACATCCGCGGGCTTTCATACCGACAAAACGGTTTTCAACGATGTCAACACGACCAATCCCGTGTTTATTACCATATTCATTTAATGTTTTTAGCATGGTAGCCGGGCTTAATTCTTCGCCGTTAAGAGCAATAGGGTCTCCATTTTTGTAAGTAAGTTCTATGTACTCTGGTGCATCAGGTGCTTTTTCAGGTGAAGTTGTCCATAGCCACATAGATTCTTCAGGCTCTGCTACAGGATCTTCTAATATGCCGCCTTCATAAGAGATATGAAGCAGGTTTGCATCCATAGAATAAGGAGATTTTTTCCCTTTTTTCTCAATTTGAATACCGTGCTGTGCAGCATAAGATAAAAGTTTTTCACGAGAGTTCAAGTCCCATTCACGCCATGGAGCGATGATAGTTAAAGTTGAATCTTGTCCCAAGTAACCCATCTCAAAACGAACCTGGTCATTTCCTTTCCCTGTTGCACCGTGAGCAACACCGTCAGCACCGGTAATTTTTGCAATTTCCGCCTGACGTTTTGCTATGAGAGGGCGAGCGATAGAAGTACCAAGAAGATATTCACCCTCATAAATAGTATTAGCTCTAAACATTGGGAAAACAAAATCTTTTACGAATTCTTCACGTAAATCATCAATGAAAATATTTTCAGGTTTAATGCCAAGTTCAAGTGCTTTAGCGCGTGCGGGTTCAAGCTCTTCACCTTGCCCTAAATCTGCTGTAAACGTAACAACTTCGCATTTGTATTCATCTTGCAGCCATTTTAAAATAACACTGGTGTCAAGTCCGCCAGAGTATGCTAAAACAACTTTTTTAACACTTTTTTTCATGTAAAAAACCTTTTATAATAAAATAATTACCGCGATTATAGCTAAAAAAAAGTGAGAAGTTGCTTATGTATTTTGGATTTGAGATTTTGGGTAAAGATTCCTAAAGAAATGCGTTACATGTAAAGAAGTGTCGCAGATAAATCAATGTCTGCAAGCATGGAAAATTATCCTTTTGAATCAAATAATATTCCGCTTACTTCCTGCATTTTTGGAAGAAAATCATGTGCCTGTTCGGCTGGAAATCTTCGTATCATTTTATCTGTTTTTACATCAATTGCAGCAACATAAAAAATGTCATTTGTGTCCACTCCGAATTTTATGTTTGTGTTGAGCGGAGCAAGTGCATCATTGAGTTGTTGTACCAAATCTTCAACGTCCTTTTTCGAATCCATTTTTTTTGTATCATTTACTGCAGAATTTTGTATCTCTTTTACAACATCAGCCTGTTTTGTTCTTGTTTGTGAACTCTGCTGTACCTGCTGAGACTGTTCTTGTGCTCTTCCTTGAACCTCTGCTGTACCTACCTGTGATTGTTGCTGTCTTGCAACATTAGCAATGCCATCCATGACTTACTCCTCTGCTTGAAAGTATAATTATTAGTGACAAAATCGGCCAATAATTTAATTACTTTAGAAAATATTTGAATTTTTTTTGTTTATCCTAAAATTTTTATGATAATCTTGCGTTTATGAAAGAATATATAACACTTTTAAAAGAAGAAAAAGTACTCAGAAAACTCTCTACTATACAACTGATTTCTTATTTTGGCGCCTGGTTTTCCAATGTTGCTATTTATACGCTGCTTATTGAATTAAATGTTTCAGCTTCCGTTGTCGGTTTTGTTGCGATGCTGAATTTTTTGGCAGGTGTTGTTCAAGCACCGTTTTCTGGACCTATAATTGATAGAATGAGTCCAAAAAAACTGATGCTGATGCTTATAGTTGTTGAAATTATTGCTACGATTTCTTTGATATTTGTTACGCAACTTTCAGATTTATTGCTTTTATATGTGCTGATATTTTTCAAGATGGCGGCGGCATCCTTTTATTTTACGACGGAGATGTCACTTTTGCCAAAGATTTTACATGGCAGTAAATTGCAGCGTTCTAATGAACTGCACTCCATCATTTGGTCGCTTTCATATACATTGGGAATGGCAATAAGCGGTTTTGTCGTCTATTTGTTCGGAATAAAAATAGCCTTTTTGCTTGACGGTTTAATGTTTTGTGTTGCTTTTGTCCTGCTTTATAATACTGAGATAAAAATTGAAATTCTCAAAATTGAAGAAAATATTTTTGCTATGATGAGAGAGACTTTTGTGTATCTGAAAAAGACGCCAAAAGCTTTTCATTTGATGCTTATACACTCTTTTGTAGGATTAACGGCATTTGATGCTTTGGTGGCATTGATGGTCGATAAATATTATGCATCTATCATTGCCGCTTCGCTTGCGCTTGGACTGCTGCATTCTGCACGGGCTATAGGACTTGTAATCGGTCCTATTTATATAGGAAAATGGATTAATAACACAAGGCTTATATATGTATTTATAGCACAGGGATTGGCTGTCTGGCTTTGGGCATTTGTGATGCATAATTTTTACCTTTCTTTAGCGGCAAGTGTGGTTGTGGGATTTTTTACAACGACTTTATGGTCTTACAGCTATACACTCTTACAAAAAAATATAGAGAAAAAATACTACGGGCGTATTGTCGCTTATAATGATATGCTTTTTTTATCATCGGCTGCTTTTACCTCTTATATGATCGGATTTTTGGCAACACATTCATTTTCTTTAGAGGCAATTACAGCTATAATGGGCAGTGGTTTTTTTATAGGAGCGATTTACTATAAATATGTGCTGCAAAATCAAAATATAAAAGAGATTTCATAATGAGTTTTGCAATTATCGGCGGAGTACTTTTAAATATTGGTGCGTATCTTACCTATAAAGGGAAAATCTATCAGGCGGTGATTGTTTACATGTTCGCAGATATTTGCTGGATAATTATGGCTGTGCAAAAAGATGACATGATCGGTGCCGGTTTTATTATAGTGGGTACGGTACTGGGATTTTTGGCGTATTTGAAGATGAAAGAGGGTGCAATGCGTAAAAGTTTAAATGAGGAAGAAAAATGATTTATAAATCAAAAGAGGGTGATATCAGTCTGGAAAATTTAACACGTCTTTACGGTGCGGTTGTGATTGATATGCAGGGTGAAATTGCTGAAATGAGTTTGGAGTGGTTTGACTTGTATGGTGACAAAGTAAAGCTGATTAACTATGTGCTTGTTTTTGATTATACAGAACCGGGTGAAAATGTAAGAGATAAAAAAGTTTTGGAATTTGCAACAAAAGATGCACTGATAGAGACGATGCAAGAGGTAGCACAATTTTTTCAAAAATAATTTCAAAAGATACTAAAAAAGTACTTTCGCTCGCCTTTCCTGCAGCACTCAAACACCTTGTAGATATCTTACAGGTACTTATAGATATGCTGATGGTGGGAACTGTGAGTGTTGCTGCTTTGGCGGCTGTGGGTATGAGTATGCAGTTTATGATGATTGTCAATGTTTTAATGACGCTTTATGTTATAGGGGGCAATGCGCTTATTTCGCGTTTTATAGGACAGGGCAGAAAGAACAGAGCCTCGGCACTCCTTTTTTCACTTGTTATTCTCGCTGTAATTTTAGCCTTTTTTGTCACTATCGGAGGCTATTTCGGGAGTGAGCATTTTTACAGCTGGATGGGGGCAACACCTGCCGTAGTAGAGCAGGGGAGTATCTATTTTAAAATTTTATCTCTCGGTATAGTTGTGATATTTTTGGATAATCTGCTTTATAATGCCCTAAGTGCTGCTGGAGATACAAAAAGCTCTTTTTATATTAAACTCTCCTCCGCGGGAATGAATGCTTTTATGAATTATGTATTGATATTCGGTCATTTCGGCTTTGAAGCGATGGGTATTGAGGGTGCGGCTATTGCAACTGTCATTTCTTATATATTTAATGTCATTGCCTATTATATTCTTATAAAAAAGATGAATTCTAGTCTTGATTTTGTACCGATAATACGTACTAAAGATGTAAAAAGAGTCCTGAAAGTCGGCTGGAGTGCAGCACTTGACCGTGGTATATCAAGTATGAGTTTTCTGGTTTTTGTCTCTATTATTACAGCATACGGCACTGCTGAACTTGCAGGGTATCAGGTCGGGCTTCGGGTTGAAGGTATTGCCTTTATGCCCGGATTTGGTTTTGCCATTGCCGCTATGGCTTTGGTCGGGCAGAATATAGGGGCAAAAAAGTTTGAACAGGCATATAATATGGGGATAATATCAGGACGAATCGCTTATACGTTTATGGGGAGTGTCGGTCTTGTTATGATACTCTTTCCTGAGTTTCTCGTCAGCTTTTTTACAAAAGACACCCTTACAATCGCCGTTGCGTCACAGTATTTGATTTTAGTCGGACTTGCACAAATTCCGCTTGCGATTATGTTTGTCTACTCTGCCGCACTACGAGGCGCAGGTGCTACAAAAACAACACTCAAAGTTAATGTAACTTCTTTATGGCTTTTTCGTGTGATTCCATCTTATATAGCTTATAAAATGGGTTTTGGGGTTGCTGTTATATTTATGATTATGAATATTGAGACATTGATAAAAGGCATTATTTACTCTTATTTATATTCTAAAAAAGATTGGCTTCATACTAAAGTTTAAGCTTTGTGATTTGCCACGGTATGCCCGCTTGCCTGCATAGCTAAAGCCTCCTGACTTGTGCGATAAGGCACACAAATCAAATTTAAAAAGATTTATCAAAATACATAACCTGGTTTCTTCCTAATTCTTTAGATTTATACATTGCAATATCAGCTTTTTTCATCAATTCTATCTCATTATCTGCATTATCTGGAAATAGAGTAACACCAATACTTGTTGTGACATTTAACTTAATATTCCCTATAATCCATGGTTTCCTAAAAAGAATAATGGCTTTTTTTACTAATTTTTCAAGTGTATCATTCTTGATGTTTGTAAAGATAAGAACAAATTCATCACCACCAATACGGGCGAATACATCTTCTGTTCTTATATTTGCTAAAACTCTATTAGTTACTTCTTGAAGTAATTTATCTCCAATATCATGTCCATAAGTATCATTCACTTCCTTGAAATGGTCTAAATCCAACAATAGTAAGGCAAATTTTGTATTTGTTCTTTTTGAATTAGAAATAATTCTGTTAAGCTCTTCTTGAAAAGCAAATCTATTTAATATCCCTGTAAGAGAATCCCTCATTGCTAATTCTCTGTATCGCTGTTCACTTTTTGCTAATGCTGTTTGTGACTTTTGCTTCAACTCTTTACAAAGTTTTTTCATCTCTTGAGATGAAGTTTCTAAAGTATGCTCTAAAAAATCTCTTTCTTCATCACTTTCATAATATGATGCATTTACAAAGTCTATAAATTTTTCCAGGTTTTTTTCTGGAAATTTTCCATCTTTAAAAGCCAATTTTTTTAGTTGCTTTTGTA
>CAZDEM010000052.1:0-10528 GCA_964504315.1 uncultured Sulfurimonas sp. | reverse complement strand
CAATGAATACACAGTTATACTTAATGATACAAATTATGAAATAACAAACAAGGTTGAATCCAAAAATATTTTAAATATTTTAGAATCTCTTGGATATAAAAAAGAAGAAATTTCAAATAAACTTAAATCTGACCTGAAAAACAGTACTTTTATCGCAGAAAAAGAAAAAAGTGATACACTTGCAAAACTAGAGACATTTTTAAATCAAAATGGCTACTTAAGAACTACAAATTAAGGATTATTATGGGAATATTTGCAGAAATTAAAGAAGATTTTTCAAATGCATACAAAAACGATCCTGCATTAAACTCAAAAATTGATTTTTTATTTAATTACCCAGGTGTTTGGGCAGTTGCATGGTATAGAATAGCACATAAGCTTTACAAATCAAATTTTACAAGAACAGCCAGAATCATTATGGGATTAAATCAAATATTGACAAATATCGACATTCATCCTGCCGCAATTATAGGTAAACGTGTTTTTATTGACCATGGCTTTGGGGTTGTCATAGGAGAAACTACTGTCATTGAAGATGATGTGCTAATATATCAAGGTGTTACCCTCGGCGGCGTCTCTTTAACACACGGAAAACGTCATCCGACTGTACGACAAGGTGCAGTTATCGGTGCCGGCGCAAAAGTTTTAGGAAATATCGTTATAGGAGAACATGCTAAAATCGGTGCAAACTCAGTTGTTGTAAAAGAAGTGCCTGATTGTTCTACCGCTGTCGGCATTCCTGCGCATATTATTGAAAAAGGAAGGTGTAAAGACCCCTTTATGCACAATATGCTTCCTGATATTAACAAAGAAATGTTTGAATATCTGCTTAAAAGGGTTGCTATATTGGAACATATTCTAGTCAAAGAAAATAAAGATCTTTTAGATCAGGATCTGGAACTTGAGCATATATACGAATCTTTTATAAAATCAATGAAAAATTAATTTTTTACTCTTTTCTCAACTAATATACATAAATTTTTTAGTATAATTCTTTAAATATATCACTTAAAGGGTTTCAATGCTAGCAAAACGCATAGACAAACTATCAGAATCTATAACAATGGCAATCACTGCTCTTGCGCAAGAATTAAAAGCTGAGGGAAAAGATATTCTTAGTTTTTCAGCCGGTGAACCGGATTTTGATACGCCCAGAGTTATCAAAGATGCTGCTATAGATGCAATAAACAATGGATTTACAAAATATACTGCAGTTGATGGGATTCCGGCTCTCAGAGAAGCGATTGCTCATAAATTACAAAGAGATAACTCTCTTACATATGAGCCCAACCAAATTATTGTAAGCAATGGAGCAAAACATTCTTTGTTTAATCTTTTTTCAGCAACAATTGAAAAAGGTGATGAAGTAATTATTCCTGCGCCTTATTGGGTAACTTACCCTGAACTTGTAAAGTACTTTGACGGAACAGTTGTTGAAATACAGACAAGTGATGCTACTGCATTTAAGATTACACCTGAGCAGTTAAAGAATGCATTGACAGCCAAAACAAAAATGCTTGTCTTAACAACACCGTCTAATCCTACCGGTGCAGTATATTCAAAAGAAGAACTCGCTGCTTTGGCTGAAGTACTAAAGGGAACGGATGTTCTTGTTGCAAGTGACGAAATGTATGAAAAACTTATTTATGAGGGTAAATTTACTTCTGCTGCTGCAGTAAGTGAAGATATGTTTAAAAGAACTATTACTATTAACGGTTTAAGCAAGTCAGTAGCCATGACAGGCTGGAGATTCGGGTATATGGCTGCATACCATACTGACATTATAAAAGCAGCAAAAAAACTGCAGTCTCAAAGTACTTCCAATATAAATACAATGACACAGTATGCTGCCATTGCAGGACTTGACGGTAGTGCGGATGACGATATAGAGATGATGAGAAAAGAGTTTGTAAAACGCCGTGATGAAGCGGTAAAGCTCTTTAATGAAGTGGATGGGCTCAGTGTTTTAAAACCTGATGGCGCATTTTATCTTTTTGTGAATATTCAAGAAGTAAGTAATGATTCACTTACATTTGCAAAAGAACTTTTAGCATCTAAAGGTGTTGCTGTTGTTCCCGGTGTAGGTTTTGGAAGTGAAGGCTATTTCAGATTTAGTTTTGCTACCGGCATTGCCAGCATAAGAGAAGGTATAAAAAGAATTGATGCGTTCGTTGGCGAACTCAAAGCAAAGTAGGTTTTACCCTACTTTAGTTCTGATAAAGCCTTAATAACTTCATCTAAATTATCCAATGGAATATGGACTTTCCATTCAGGATTTTCTGATTCACCTGAGAGTGAAATTCCAACACTGGCAACAGTACCGCTTCCGGGACCATAAGGTTCATTGATTTTTCTTATAGATATAACACCGTTTTTCGTTCCGCTTAATGCAATTATTTTTGACATCTTGACTCCTTATTGTTTTTACTTAATAAGTCTAGCAAGTTTTGCCTGAAGTTTAAGCCATTGTCTATGTCCCATAAGAGGAAAACCGGCGTATGTCTTACCAGGCTCTTTTATGGAGCTTGTAATTCCGCTTCTAGCTGCAAAAGTTGAAAATGGTGCAATCTCAAGATGTCCTGCTGTCGCTGATTGACCGCCCATAACAACATTTCTGCCAAGTTTAGTTGAACCGGCAAGACCTGATTGGGCAACTAAGACAGAATATTCGCCAACTTCACAGTTATGACCAATTTGTACCAAATTATCTATTCGTACACCTGTTTTTACCAAAGTACTTCCAAAAACAGCTCTGTCTATACTTGTATTACTGCCTATTTCAACATCATCTTCAATAATTACATTACCATTTTGATAAATCTTTTTATGCTCACCTTTTTCATTGGTAGCAAATCCAAACCCGTCAGAACCGATAACAGTATTGGCATGTATCATACAGTTATTGCCAATTTTGCAATCTCTATAAACGGTAACATTTGGGTAAATTACGGTATTATCACCGATAACAGCTTGAGCACCTATATAAACATGCGCCAAAATTGTACAATTCTCACCAATGACTGCACCGTTGGCTATTTCAGCCTTGGGAGAAACTTTTGAATTTTGACCGATTTTTGGCTGAGGAAGGGTATCATCTTCTATTGGCGGTGCGAAATATTTTGAAAGAATGGCCATTGACCAATAGGAATTTTGTGTAATCAAAGGTATGCAGTCTGAAGAAAGTTTAGATACTAAATTTTCAGAGATTATAACTGCTGCAGCTTGTGTATTTTGCAGGTCTTTAACATATTTGGAGTTTGAAACAAAAGAGACTTCATTCTCTTTTGCATCTTTGAGCGTATTTATTCCAACAATTTCAACATCATTACCTTGAGCATCACATGCTAAAAGTGAAGCTATTTTACTCAGCTTCATTTTTTTATCTCTCTAAGGCTACAGCGCCACTTCTTACTATCTCTTTTGGATTATACTTTCTAACAGCTTCAAGATAGTGATCAACTCTTTTTGGCTCATCGGCAACCATTGTTATAATTACATCATTGCCCACATTTACAATTTTTCCGTTATATGCATTACATATTGCACTAATATCACTGATGTTTTCTGTGATTGGAAATTTCACAAGAGCCATTTCTTTTTCAACTAAATCAGCATGTTCATATACCCTTAAAACAGGAATAAGCTTGTGAAGCTGTTTTGTAATCTGCTCAATCACGCGCACAGAACCTGATGTTACAATTGTCAGACGGGAGTACTTACTGTCTGGAATCGGAGCAACAGTTAAAGAGGTAATATTGTAACCACGTCCGGAGAAAAGATCGGTAATACGAGATAAAACACTCGCTTCATTTACAACGATAACTGAAACTACTCTTCTTTCATTATTGTCATTCATTATTTACTCTCCTTTTTCTCTAACAACATCATATTAAACAAGCTTCCACCCGATGGAACCATTGGCATAACGTTTTCAAATCTTTCAACTTTTACATCTATAAATGCGACAATATTTCTTTCAACTGCCTCTTTTAAGGCTGCATCAAACTCTTTTTTTGTAGAAACTCTGTACCCTATTCCACCAAAAGCCTCGGCAAGTTTCACAAAATCCGGTTGAACAGAAAGGTCTGTTTCACTATGGCGTTTGTCATAAAAAAGTGTCTGCCATTGACGAACCATACCAAGAAAGTTATTATTTAAAATAATATTGATAACCGGTAGTTTTTTCTCAACCGCTGTCATCAATTCCTGACAATTCATTAATATAGAACCGTCACCTGTAAAGTTGATACTCGTTTTTTCAGGTACTGCAGCTTTTACACCCATAGCCGCCGGAAAGCCGAACCCCATAGTTCCAAGTCCTCCGGAGCTTATAAACTGACGAGGTCTACTAAACGGATAAAATTGTGCAGTCCACATTTGGTGCTGCCCAACATCTGTTGAAATATTTGCATCATCACCAAGCAATTCACCTACTCTTTTTACAACCCATTGCGGTTTAAGATTTTCACTGTCTTCATGAAATGTAAGCGGATGCAACTCTGCAAAGTTTTCTATTGTTTCTCTCCATGACTCATAATGGTTACTGTCTATCATAGAACTGAGTTTGAGCATTTCATTCACAACATTTTTTATATCGCCGACAATAGGATAATTAGCATTAACCAGTTTAGAAATACTTGCAGGATCAATGTCTACATGTATAACCGCTGCATTTTTAGCAAATTCACTTAGTTTTCCAGTTACACGGTCATCAAATCTGGCACCAAGAGCAATAACCAAGTCTGTTTCACTCATCGCCATATTTGCTGCATAAGAGCCGTGCATACCAAGCATACCAATAAGTAGTTCATCATCATATGAAAGTGTTCCACGAGCCATAAAAGTCTCAACTGCTGGAATTCCGGTTGTATGCACCAAATCTCTCACTTCATATGCGGCATTTGAGTTTATAATTCCACCACCAAGGTAAAAAAGAGGACGTTTAGCATTTGCTATTGCTTCCATCGCTTTTTTAATTTGACGAGGATTCCCTTTTACATGCGGTTTATATGTCTCTAAATCAAGCTCCACATTATAATCAAATTCTGCGATTTGTGCTGTAACATCTTTAGGAATATCTACATGTACAGGGCCTGGACGACCGGTTCTTGCAATATAAAATGCTTCTTTAAGTATACGCGGCAAATCTTTTGCATCTGTTACAAGATAATTGTGCTTCGTACAAGAACGACTAATTCCAACCGCATCTATCTCTTGAAAAGCATCTGTTCCGATTAAACTCATTGGAACCTGTCCTGAGATAACAACTAAAGGAATAGAGTCCATATATGCATCTGCTAAACCTGTTACTGCATTTGTGAAACCAGGTCCACTTGTTATCATAGAAACACCGACTTTTCCGCTGGCTTTGGAATATCCCTCTGCAGCATGAACTGCCGCCTGCTCGTGACGAGTTAATATATGTTGAAAACTATCTTGTTTGTAGATTTCGTCATAGACATTCATAATTGCTCCGCCGGGGTAGCCAAAAACTGTGTCTACACCTTCTGCGATTAAAGCTTCAATGACCATTTGTGCGCCACTAATTTGCATGAAAAGTCTCCTGTAAATAATATATAATTTTAAAAATTCGCTTATTATACTTTAGGGGAGCTATAATTGAGGTTAAATTATTAGACTTCTTGTAAAATTGATTTTACAATCATTGAAGGCCGCCACATTGAGATAGCACCCTTTTTTAAAAGTTCAAAGTTTAATTTTGAAGCTGGATATTTTTTTTTAAAAGATTCAAAATAATCTTCAATTTGGTCCTGTGAACCAAAACTGAGTATATAATTTTTAATACCCTTTTCCATCACAGTTTGTGAAATATTTTGCTCTAAAGCAGTTTCGAGTTGAACTATATAACACCATCCAAATATTGTTGCCAAAGAAGTATATTTTGACTCTATTTTCATATATGGCTTTAAAATCGCATATACGTCCTGCACATTCCCAAGAGCAGCATATTTATTAGCCTTCATAACATCATTATTCCATTGTTGCTGCAATATTATGCCATCATCTGTTTCCAGTAAATCTTCAGAAACTGCCATCATATTGTATGCAGTTGCAATATCATTATCTTGCACAGCATTAAAAAACTTTTGTTTTGTTTGTATTTCTTGAATAAGTTCTTGTGCTTCTTCGCTAAAATCACTGAACACTTTTAATACTTGTAAAAGTTTTAAAGCAGAATGTGTATTATTTTCTTTAATATATTTGTGTGCTTGAATATAAAGTGTGTCTCCATATGTCATCAGGACATCATAATCAGGAAATTCTTTTAAAAAAGGATGGCGTTTAATAAGTTCGAAGCATATTTTAAACTCTTTTTGTCCAATAGCATCTTTAAAGCGTTTATAAATTTCAGCTTTTGTCAATATTTCCTGAACAAATTTTGTTTTTTCACTTATACCTCTGTATGGAGCTAAAATTTCTTTAGCTTTTGGTATACCCTTTGGCTGTAAAATATATTTTTGAGCCTGAACAAATGCTTTTTTCCATCGCTCTTCAAGTGCCTGATAAATTTTTGATTCTTTATATACAGGATATGTATTTGCAAGATTATAAGCTAGTGCCAATTTTCCCTCTTTTGCAAAATTTAAGAACTTGTCAAATTCAACATAATCTTTTATTAACTTTTGAATGATTCTATTTTTTGAAGGAATATTTTTAAATTGATTAAACAACAGCATTGCCTTGTTTTTATCACCATTTTGCAGTGCTATTTTAGCCTGTTTGAGAGTATTTTTCCAAAGATTAGATATAAGCTTATATACTTTTGTATATGTCAGTATGGGATTATATTCTGCAAGTTTGTGCATCTCGGCAAAATCTTTACGTTTAAGAAGTTCTTTTAATCTCTCTTCCCCCTCATAAATATCATACTGCATTAAAAAACCATCATCTGTCCCAACAATAAGATAATTCAGCTCTAGATCAAACTCTAAAGCTGTTATTGGAGAAACCATTTTAATATATTTACCTGATATTAATTCATAAGTATTTAAATCATAAAGCAGAATATATCCCAATGTCGTACCAAGAAATAAAAACTGTTCATCATCACTGATACACATTTGTGTAACTTCATCATGAATACCTTCTAAACGTTGCAACACTTTACCTGTGTATATATCCCATATAATTGCACTTGAGTTCTTATCTACACTTACAAGTTTGTTTTTATGAAAAAAATCTAATTTTATAACAGGTGCAGAATGTGCGATTAGTTTATTTTTGGGAGACATAGTAACAAGATTAAAAAGAGAAATTTTTCTATCATAACTTGCTGTCGCAACCCAATTTGCATTTTTTGTAAATGCAATGTCATTTATTGTATCAGCGTGATGAGGAAGAGTAAAGACTAGTTTTCCACTTTTGACATCGATTGCAAAAGTTTTTCCATCATCTCCACATGAAAACATATATCTTGAAAGAGGGTCAATACCTACACAAGAAGCTTCTCCATGATGCCTGTCAACTTTGGTAACCATTTGTTTGGATTGTGTATTATAAAGTCTGGTTTCTCTACAGTCTGCACTTAAAGTTGCCAGATATTCTCCATTTTGACTATATGCAACAACACTGGACTTGTATCTCTCATGATTAATCCCCACCTTAAAACCGCCAAATAATTCTAAGCTGTCATGTTTAAAATATCGAACTGTTGTGTTTGCGTCAACAACTAAAAGAGTATTGTCGTCCAATATTTGCAGTAATACTACCGGTTCTACTACACTTTTACTATTGACGAGCTCCATAAATTAATTCCTTAAATAACCCTCTTTAATGAGAGCCTCTTGAATTTCTTCTTGATGCTGCTTACCTTTTGTTTCCATATGCACAGTAACGTTTGCATCACCGTAATCCAGCGATATAGAAGTCCTGTCATAAGATATATGAACAATATTTGCATTTAACTCTTGTAATATTTGTGTAAAACGCATTAATGAACCCGGTTTATCAACTAATGTGACTGTGAGTTTCATTTTACGATGTGATTTTAAAAGACCTTTTTCAATAATAACAGACAGCAGTGTAACATCCATATTTCCACCACTAAGGACAACTGCAACATTTTTACTCTTTAAATAATCTAACTTGTGATGTAATAAGGCCGCAACTCCAACAGAACCGGCTCCTTCAACAACAAGCTTTTGCTTTTCAAGTAAAAATAAAATGGCACTTGCTATCTCTTCATCATCTACACTGATTATATCATCTACACATTCCAAGGCATGTCCAAGTGTAACGGATGATGTATCTCGTACGGCTATACCATCAGCTATAGTTCTCACACTTGTTGAATCAACAGCCCTTTTTAAATCAAAAGAGTTTTTAAATGCCGGAGCACCTTTGGCACTCACACCGATGACTTTTATATTTGGGTTTATCGCTTTAATTGCACTGGCCATACCTGCTATAAGACCGCCACCGCCAACAGGAATAAGGACAGCATCAAGTTCATTGCATTTATCTAAAATCTCCAAGGCAACAGTACCCTGCCCGGCCATAACTTCTTCATCTTCAAAAGGATGCACAAATGTTAAATGATTTTTTTCGCCGTACTCTTTGGCATAGGCATAGGCTTCATCATAATTTGAACCTGCAAGTATAACCTCTGCGCCGAAATGTTTCACACCGTCTATTTTTGTAAGCGGTGTAGATTCAGGCATAATAATAACCGCTTTTGTATCAAAAGCTGCAGCTGAGTAGGCAACGCCTTGTGCATGGTTGCCTGCACTTGCCGCGACAACACCGCATTCTCTTTGCTGCGGTGTTAAGGTAGCTATTTTATTATACGCGCCGCGAAGTTTAAAGGCACCGGTTATCTGTAAATTTTCTTTTTTCAAATAAACATTACATCCGGCAATTTCACTGAGATAAGGAGCATGAGAAAAAGGTGTATTGACAGCCACACCCTCTATACGTTTTTGTGCATCTTTTATTTTTTGTAATGGTATCAACGGCTACGCCTGAAGATTTCTATGATCAACCATAGAACATTGATTTTGCACAACTTTCATGCCTGTATCTTGTGCTTTTTTAGCAGCTTCATTATTGACTATGCCTTTTTGTGCCCAAAAAACTTTTACATCACCACGAGCGATACAAGCATCAGCAATAGCATCAAGTGCAGCAGGTTTTCTAAAGATGTCAACCATATCAATTTCAAAAGGAATATCTGCTAAAGATTTATAGACTTTTTCACCTAAAATAGTTTCACCTTTTGGGTAAACCGGTACTATTTTATAACCATGAACCTGAAGATATTTAGCTACTCTGTGACTGTCTTTACTTTCATCAGGTGAAAGTCCCAAAACTGCAATAGTTTTAACACTGTCAAAAATCTCTTTTACTTCATCCATATTTGAATTAACCGTTGGAAATTCGCACTCCATAATCATGCCTTTTATAAGTATTTAATTAAAAGATTATAGCAAAAAAATATAGAGTAATAACTTATGTGATGAAAGACATCTTAAGCAAAGGAAATTTTTCTCTTTTTTTCTATTTGTATTCTCATTTATATTTCCATTGAGTCTGGTAGAACAAGAAAAAAGTGGAGTTTCATTCACAGGAGAGTACTTAGAAATTGCAAATTTTTCAGTGTGCATTGCAGTTGCAATATCTTCTTATGTTAAACCTGTCTCTTTACGAGCCATTTTAAGCATCTCACCAATACTTTTTCTTAGTTTATCAGCTATTTTTAAAAATGCTTGTTTAAAATCTTTGTTATTTTCTTGTATAGACAACGGTTGAATAGAGTTAATAAATTATCGCTAGGTAACTTATTAACTCCTATGTTTTATTAGATAACTTGTGCAGTATATCTACATTTTGGATAACTACTGCATCCATAAAATTCATTACCTTTGGTAGTACCTCGTTTTGAAATTCTTTTAACTAAAGTATTCCCACATCTAGGGCATAAATTTTTATTTTTTCTTTCTTGAACAATATTTTTTACATGTTGTACATGCTCTACATGTGTTCTTAATGTATTAGATAATCGTTTTTCAGTAATCAGTGACTTTATTCTTATAACTTCTTGTTCTGAAAATAACTGTATTGTTTGAGAATTAATAAATTTAATAAATCCTCCAGCATATGTCACATTTGCAGGCATTTCTGTTTTAAAAGTACTATTGCCGACAAAAGTAATTATTGAAAATATTTTATCTTTATCAATATTTAGTAATGTTTCAAGTGTCTTAACATGTTTATAGTTTTGATGTAGTGGATTTTGAAATTTATTAGTATGTTTGTAAATCTTTTGAGTCCAAGTTTTTTGATTTTTATCTCCAAAAATCCATCCATTCATATTCTTAGTTTCAATTACAAATATTCCATATTTTGAGACTATGATATGATCAATTTGAGTTGTACCATTTTTAGTTGCAATAGTGATATTTTTAAATAAATGGTATTCATTTTTATTTAATCTCAGAGCTATCGCTAAATTTACTAAAGATTCACCTATCATACCTTTTCCAAATGGAGATTTGACAAATATTAATAT
>CAZDEM010000051.1:8628-10600 GCA_964504315.1 uncultured Sulfurimonas sp. | reverse complement strand
ATGGAGATAAAAAATTTGTAGTGGTTGACGGAGCAATGAATGATTTACTGCGACCTTCTCTTTATAATGCCTACCATAAAATAGAAGCGATTACAGATAATAACGCTAAGACAAGAGAAGTTGATATTGTCGGTCCTGTATGTGAAAGTGGTGATTTCTTTGCCAAAAATTACCCATTACCGGAGCTTAATAGAAATGACTTGCTCGTTATTCACAGTGCAGGGGCATACGGTTTCGGTATGGGAAGTAATTACAATACCCGCGGCAGAAGTGCGGAAGTAGCAGTACAAAACGGTAAAGCAAGGCTCATTCGCAAACGTGAATGTTTTGAAGATCTTATTTGTTTAGAACAAGAGTTTTTAGTAGACTAAAATGTATTTTATAGATGTTCAGGGAACCCTTATCAGCGATGAAGACAAATCTCCTATAGAGGGGAGCAGAGAGTTTATAAACAAACTTAATACTGAACATATTCCTTATATGGTGATTACGAACAATACA
The DNA here is from genome assembly GCA_964504315.1 of uncultured Sulfurimonas sp. GTDB lineage: Bacteria > Campylobacterota > Campylobacteria > Campylobacterales > Sulfurimonadaceae > Sulfurimonas. Next base: position 10,099 of record CAZDEM010000051.1, on the reverse strand, counting down.
AAAAAAGCATCGCAGGATTTTTTGGCATATCTCAACTCGATAGGTTTTGATTTTGACGAGAATAAATATCTTGACCCCTTAATGCTTTTAGAATCACGCGTTTGTAAAGAGGCTGTTGCTGCATATGGAGCAGAAGAATTTTTACAAACACTGCAAAAAATGGGGTATAAGCTAGATTATACAAATCCTGAAACAGTGCTCATAGCTATAAAAGAGAATTTCACTGCCGATGAATATGCACAGATGATAGATTTTTTACTCTCAGGCGCAAAGTTAGTGGGTATGCATGAGACATCTATTTATGCAAAAAACAATAAACGCTACCCCGGTGTCGGAGCGGTTTTAAAAATGCTTGAATTCGCAACAAGCAGTGCTTATGATGTTGTGGGTAAACCGAGTCAAGCGTTTTACAAAGAAGCCCTTGAGAGACTCAAAAAACAAAATCCTTATGCTCAGTTTTGTGATATAACAATTATCAGTGATGATGTCAAAGGAGATTTGGGCGGAGCAAAAGAGCTTGAAATGCAGACGATTTTTGTAACAAGCGGAAAGTATAAAAGTGCTGATGAAATTGTGCCTTTTTTAGAGGAAAATCTCAAACCTGATTTTATATATAAAAATATGCAAGATATTTTAATTCGACATAAGATGGAGAAGTAATGAAAACTTTGGATGACTGTAGAGTAGCAATAGATAAAATAGATAATGAGATGCTTAAACTCCTTAATAAGCGTATGAAAGTCGTTGAAAGAGTCGGGGAAATTAAAAAAGATACAGGCGGAGCTATCTATAGACCAGAGAGAGAAAAAGCTATTATTGATAGACTTGTTTCTTTAAATAAAGAAGAAGGCGGACTTTTAAATCAAAGCGCTATAGAGGCAATATTTTTAGAAATTTTTGCAGTTGCAAGAAATTTGGAACTGCCTGAGCGTATTGCCTATTTAGGACCTGAGGGAAGCTTCACCCATCAAGCGGCAGAGAGCCGTTTTGGGGCTATGAGTGATTATCTTTCGTTAAACTCTATTGCTTCAGTATTTAAAACACTTGAAGCGGGACGTGCAAAATTCGGTGTTGTACCGATTGAAAATTCTCGTGACGGGATTGTCGGCGAAACACTTGATTTGCTTGCCAAAAGCTCTGTCAAAATCGTTGCAGAACTTTATATGCCTATTCATATGTCTTTTGCTACAAAAGCGGAAAAACTTGAAAATATTACGAAAATATACTCGAAAGACAAAGGCTTTGGACAGTGCCGTGAATTTTTAAGCGAGCATGGTCTTGCCAATGTTGAATTGATTCCTGTAGAGTCAACTGCAAAAGCTGCAATACTCGCAGCACGTGAACCAAATTCAGCTGCAATTTGCTCACATATTGCAGCAAAACTCTACGGTGTTCCTACCATGTTTGAAAACATAGAAGATGCTATAGACAACACAACACGCTTTGTCATTTTAAGTGACTTTAAAAACGC
>CAZDEM010000051.1:0-8528 GCA_964504315.1 uncultured Sulfurimonas sp. | reverse complement strand
GAAGTCACATGGCTTGGAAGTTACGTAAAGGGTGAAGATTGAAATTTAACAAAAAATTAGAAAGCATTAATACTTATGAAGCAGGCAAGCCTATAGAGCTCGTGGTACGAGAATTTGGTATAGAGCCAAAAGATATTGTAAAGTTAGCTTCGAATGAAAATCCTTATGGATGTTCGCCGAAGGTACAAAGTGCAGTAGCAAAGATTATACCGAATATGGCGCTTTACCCTGATGACAGCATGACAAAGCTCAAAAGTGCATTAACAGGTAAGTATGCTATTGAAAATGAAAATCTCATTATCGGTAGTGGCAGTGATCAGGTTATTGAATTTATTATGCATGCAAAAGCCGATGAAAATTCTAAAATATTGATTAACAGTGTTACTTTTGCAATGTATGAGATATATGCAAAACATGTTGGTGCCCAGATTATTAGAACTGCATCACAAGAACACGATTTAGATGAATTTTATGAACTCTATAAAAAAGAAAATCCCGATATTATCTTTTTGTGTACACCGAATAACCCGACGGGTGATGCTATAGATGCGCAGGTAATGATGGAATTTTTAGAAAAAATTGATAATGATACTTTGGTTGTTGTAGATTGTGCCTATATGGAATATGGTGCTTATAAAGATGCAAGTAAAAAAGTTATTCCAAAAGAGTTATTGAACAAATTTGAAAATGTTATTTATTTGGGTACTTTCTCAAAAGCTTATGGTCTTGGCGGTATGCGTGTGGGTTATGGAATTTCGCAGAAAAATATCATAAAAGAGTTATATAAGTTAAGACCTCCGTTTAACATTACAACTTTGTCTCTTGAAGCTGCAAGCGTTGCTCTTGAAGATGAAGAATTTGTAAATAATTGTATCGCTTTAAATTTTGATGAGATGAAACGTTATGAAGAGTTTGCAAACGAGAAAAAAATAGATATAATAGAGAGTTATACAAATTTTGTTACTTTATGTCTAAATGAAACGCAAAATTCAACGAAAATTTCTGATGCTTTATTGAGACAAGGAATGATTGTGAGAGATTTAAGCGGTTATGGTATAAATGCAATTCGTGTAACTGTCGGAACAAAAGAACAAAACAGCCGTTTTTTTGAACTTGCATCAGCATTAATATAAAATTTAAGATGGGAAGTTAATGGATTTTAAGGTACTTTTTTCACAGCTGTCAGTATTGTATGCAAAACTGACAAAACAGCAAAAAATTATTATAGCAGCCGCTATTATCGGTATTGTGGCTTTTTTAATATTTTTAGTTGTTTTTACTGCTAAAAAAACTTCAGGCAGTGCATATAAAGTACTTTTTGATGCTTTAACACCTACAGATGCTGCAAAAGTGGTAGAGCAGCTTGAAAAAGACAATATTCCTTATAAAATTGAAGCAAATAATGTTATAAAAGTACCGCGTGATGTTGTTTATAAAGAGCGAATTTCAATAGCCTCTTTGGGCATACCAAAAAACAGCGGCGTTGGTTTTGAGCTTTTTGACAAGCAAGAGTTTGGTGCAACGAGTTTTGATCAAAAAATTAAACATCTTCGTGCCTTAGAAGGGGAACTTTCCCGTACTATCACTGCACTTTCTCCTGTAGAAAAGGCGACAGTGAGTCTTGCCCTGCCCAAAGACACGCTTTTTGTATCAAAACAGGTTGATCCTACGGCTTCTGTAATGGTGCAGCTCGTTGATGGGAGAATGCTTACGCCTAAGCAAATAAGAGGTATTAAAAATCTTGTATCTTCAGCCGTACCAAAATTAAAATCTTCAAATGTAATGTTGATTGACAGTGATGGTGTAACGCTTGGAGATAATGATGAAATGTCTCAAATGAGTGAGCTTTCCGTTGCTCAGCAAAAATACAAAGCGAAAGAAGAGAAAAAAAGACAAGAAAAAATTATTGACGTGATTGCTCCTTTTGTAGGAGGAAAAGACAAGGTTGTGGCACAAGTCACTATAGAGTTTGATTTTTCTCAAAAAAACTCTACGTCTGAGAAGTATGATCCGGAAAATGTCGTGCGAAGTGAACAGTCAAGCGAAGAAAAAAGAGAAGGAGCCTCTCCTAAACAAGTAGGCGGTGTTCCTGGAACTGTCAGTAATATAGGACCGGTTCAAGGACTCGCATCCAATAAAACAGTCGAAAAATATTCAAAAAACTCCGGGACGACGAATTATGAAATAGGCAAAACAGTCAGCACAACAAAAAGTCAGTTTGCGAGAATTAAAAGAATAACGGCTGCCGTTGTTGTTGATGGTAAATATAAAGCAAAAGTAGATAAAGACGGCAACCCTACAAGCGAGATGGAATATGTACCGCTGGGTGAAGCGGATTTAAATGCTTTAACCTCATTGGCAAGCCGTTCTATTGGTATAGATCCAAACAGAGGCGACCAGATTAGCGTGCAAAATCTGCAGTTTGAAAGAGCATCCGTTAATCAAGGAGCAAAGAGTGTCAATCAGGCTATTACGTTTAGTGAAACTTATCTGGCACCGTTCTCAGGTCTGTTCAAGTATCTTTTTGTACTTATATTACTGTTTATTTTATATAAAAAAGTTATTGCTCCGTTTGCAGACAAGATGCTTGAAGTTTCAAAAGAAGATGAAGAACTTGTGGCACCTTCTTTGGAACTAGATGAAGAAGAGGGTGATGACTTGGTAGAAAAAGTACAACAAATGCGTAAAAAAGTTGAAGACCAACTTGGTATGGGAAGTAACTTTAATGAGGATGATTTAAAACATGAGGTCATTTTGGAAAAAGTAAAAACGATGGCAGAAGATACACCAGAAGAGGTGGCATCTTTGCTTGAGGCTCTTTTGAGTGAAGAATCTGAAATTCCTACAAAAGAGAGGAAATAAACATGTCTACTTTAACGCAGCAACAACAAGCAGCATTTGATGAAATGAGTATGGCAGAAAAAATTGCCATACTCTTATTACAGCTGGGAGAAGATGCAACGGCTGGGATATTTTCTCATATGGGTGTTGAAGCCATTACTGAAATCTCTAAATATATCGCAGCAAATAAAACAATCGACAAAGCAATGGCAACTGCCGTTTTAGAAGAATTTCATGCAATTTTTCAATCGGGTCAATATATGACATCTGGCGGTATGGAATATGCCAGAGAGTTGTTATATAGAACACTGGGACCGGAAGAGGCAAAAAAAATTTTAGACAAGCTCTCAAAAAGTATGCAAAATACACAAAATTTTGCCTATCTATCAAAAATCAAGCCGCAGCAGCTCTCAGACTTTATTGTCAATGAGCACCCTCAGACTATTGCGCTTATTTTGGCGCATATGGATCCGACCGAAGCAGCAGATACGCTGCAGTATTTTCCGGATGATTTACGGAGTGAAGTAGCTATGCGTATGGCAAAACTCGGGGATATTTCTCCTTCAGTAATCAAAAGAGTATCAGCAGTGTTAGAGTCAAAACTTGAGTCTCTTGCATCTTATAAAGTAGAAGTGGGCGGAACACGTGCAGTTGCAGACATATTTAACCGTCTTGGTGCGAAAAATTCTAAAGCTACCTTGGCAAATATTGAGCAGGTTGATGAAGAGTTGGCTATACAGATTAAAGAGATGATGTTTACCTTTGAAGATATAGTTACTTTAGATAAAAACTCTATTGCAGAGATTTTAAAAGCTGTGGATAAAGCAGAACTTATGCTGGCACTTAAGTCTGCTCCTGAAGAGTTAAAAGAGAAGTTTTTCTCTGCAATGAGTGAGCGCGCTCGCGAAGCATTTGAAGAAGAGATGCAGTTTCTTGGGGCTGTGAAAATGAAAGATGTAGAAGCTGCTCAGAGAAAAATTGTTGAAGTTGTAAATCAGTTGGCTGAATCTGGAGCTATTCAGATGGGTTCAACTGAAGAGATGATAGAGTAAGCAAATGGCAACTATAATATCCAGCAACGCGGTTGATCAGCATAATGTGCATAAATATAGTTTCAAAGTTATAGCCATGGGCTTAAATGAAGAACAAAAGAGTGAAGAAAAAGTTTTTACAGCAGATGACAATCCAAAAGCCAGAGTCTCAGATATTGATTCTAGTGCATTAAGTACGAGTTCCAAAGACTCTCTTATTGAATCTTTGATGAAAAAAACGGATGAGATGTCATCAAACTTTATAAAACTGCAAATGAAACTTGAAGCCAAAGAAGAAGAGTTTGAGCAAGAATTGAAAAAAGCAAAAGAAGAGGCTTTTGATGAAGGTCTTAAAGCAGGAGAGGCAAAAGCGCGTGAAGAAATTGACAAAGCGCTTAACAACAAGCTAGAGCTTCTAACGACTTCTATACAAAAACTTGAAGAGAGTGCCGGTGAGTTTGAAAAAGCTTTAGAAGGTGTAAAAAGTGAACTGCTTAATGCTGCATTGGATATTGCTAAAGAGGTCATACAAATAGAAGTGAGTGAAAATTCAGCAGAGGTTGCTAAAACATTAAGTGATGAGTTAATGAAAGAGTTGCAAAGTGCTTCAAAGATAACATTGAAAGTCAATCCAAAAGATCATAGTGCGATAGTTGAACATTTAGGAAAACTTGAACATGTAGAGGTATTGCCTGATAGTGCAGTAAGTGAAGGCGGCGTCATTGCATTGAGTGATGCAGGAAATATAGATGCACAAATATCAAAAAGATTTGAACGAGTGAAAAAGGCAGCTTTGAGTGGATAGAATAGATATAAAAGATAAAAGTATTAAAGAACTTGAAGTTCTAAGTGATGATATAAGAAAAAGAATTTTAGAAGTTGTAAGTAAAAACGGCGGTCATTTAAGCTCAACACTCGGTGCTACGGAGATAATCGTAGCGATGCACAAGGTGTTTGATTCTCAAAAAGATCCTTTTATTTTTGATGTTTCGCATCAGGCATATGCACATAAACTTATTACCGGACGATGGAAAGAATTTGACACGCTCAGACAATTTAACGGTATTTGCGGTTATACAAAACCGAGTGAAAGTTCTGATGATTATTTTGTAGCCGGACACAGTTCGACTTCTATCTCTTTAGGTGTAGGGGCGGCAAAAGCTATTGCACTCAAAGGTGAGCAGGATGAAAGAATTCCTGTTGTCTTAATCGGTGACGGTTCTATGACAGCAGGTATGGTATATGAAGCGTTAAATGAACTGGGTGACAGAAAATATCCAATGGTAATAATCCTTAATGACAATGAAATGAGTATTGCAAAGCCGATTGGTGCTATAAGCAGAATGCTCAGTTCTGCTATGGCCTCTCCTTTTTATCAAAGATTTAAAAAAAATACTGAAAGTTTTGTAGATAATTTCGGTGAAGGTGCCAGATATATTGCCAAACGTATGGAAGAATCACTAAAACTTGTAACACCGGGTATGCTTTTTGAAGAGATGGGCATTAATTACATTGGTCCGGTAGATGGGCATAATATTGCACAACTTGTAGATATTATGCAAACAGCAAGAAAATTAAATGAGCCGGTTATTATACATGCGCAGACAGTCAAAGGCAAGGGGTATGAAATAGCGGAAGGCAAAGAGGAAAAGTGGCACGGTGTCGGTCCTTTTGACCTTTCAAGTGGAAATTCTGCTAAAAAAGCTGTAAACAAGAGTGCTACGCAGATATATACGGAGTCACTGCTTGCTTTATGTGAAAAAAATGACAAAATCGTAGGTGTAACGGCAGCAATGCCAAGCGGCACAGGGCTTAGTGAGCTTATTGAAAAGTATCCTAACCGTTTTTGGGATGTAGCTATTGCAGAACAGCATGCAGTTACTTCCATGGCAGCACTTGCAAAAGAAGGATTTAAGCCTTTTTGTACAATTTATTCGACTTTTTTACAGCGTGCTTATGATCAGGTGATTCATGATACTTGTCTGATGGACCTGCCTGTTGTCTTTGCCCTTGACCGTGCTGGTATAGTAGGTGAAGACGGTGAGACGCATCAGGGTGTATTTGATGTAAGTTATTTAAGAGCCATCCCGAATATGACTCTTTTTGCACCAAGAGATGAAAAAAGTTTTCATCAGGCAATGGGCTTTGCGGCAAAGTATGAACATCCATGTTCGCTACGTTATCCACGAGGCTCTTTTATAGAGACACAGCTTCCTGAATCTACACCTTTTGAACTTGCAAAATCTCAACTGCTCCAAACTGCGCAGAGTGATAGCTTGCTCATTGGGTATGGTAATGGTGTCGGACGAGCGTATGAGACATCGAAATACTTGGATGCAGATGTAACAATTTTAGATCTGCGTTTTGTAAAACCGCTTGATGAAGAGATGCTTAAAGAATTGTCAAAAAAATGCAAAAAATGGTTTGTATTTTCTGATACGGCAAAACTAGGCGGTGTTGCCTCTGCACTTTTAGAATTTTTAGCCAAAGAAAATATTTTGGATATTTCTGTAGTCTCTTTTGAGTATGAGGATGAATTTATAACCCATGGAAATACAAAAGTTGTAGAAGAATCTTTACATCTTCTGCCTGAGCAGCTTGCACAAAGAATAAAAGTATTTAATCCTTAGCGAACTGCTAAGTTTACTTGACTTTTATCTGCTTCTTGTATTATTATTACAATAATTAATACAAGGAGTCGACATGAGCCAAAAATCCTGTCCCGTTTCATTTATAAAGATTGATGCTAATATTGTAAGAATAAATGCATTTTACATTTTATTACTTGTGAGTCTCTATCTAATCACACTCAACAAATTTATTATACTTTTTTTAATAGCGGATTTTTCTATAAGACTTTTTGTAAATAAAAGTTATAGTCCTTTATATTTTTTATCTTCAAGAACAAAAGAGCTCTTACATGTAAAGAGTAAGCTTGAAGATAATGCACCTAAGACATTGGCAACCTACTTCGGTTTTTTATTTTTAGTTTTGATTTTGTTGTTTGACCTGTTACATGTAGAGACTCTTCTTTATGCAACAAGCGGCATACTTTTAGTCTGTTTGTTCTTAGAATTTGCATTTGATTACTGTCTAGGTTGTAAAATATATTATCTGTATAAAAGGTTTGTTGTCTGATGGTGGGCGTTTCTACAAAAAGTCTTTATGGTGTTGCAGCAATGCATGCCCTGTATAACTCTCCAAGAAATAAACTGATGCAGATTAAAGAAATAGCCGCAGTTACACAAATATCACACGGCTACCTTGAACAGATTCTCTCAAGTTTAAAAAAACATGGCTTTGTTATAAGTGTAAGAGGGGCGAACGGCGGCTATAAATTAGCATCCGATGCTTCTAAAATTATAGTTTTGGATGTTGTTGAAGCTTTAGAAGGTGAACTTTTTACTGTGTCTGAAAATGTGGGTGCGAGTGTAGTACTAGATTTGTTTTGGAAAGATATTCAAGAAAAAGTCAGAGCAGTTTTTAATATAAAATTATCTGAACTTGACCGTGCCTATGCGACATATTTTTACGAGATTTAAAGCATTATAACACCGGCAAATCTCCCCGTGTTGTTATTTTTTCTATAGGAATAAAATGTATCTGCATAACAGCAGTTACAAATCTCTGATATTTCAACATTCTTTTCTTTTATACCTGTTACATGTAACTGTTTTAAGAGTATTTTTCGAATATTCAAATAAATTTTTCTACCTTTTTTACTTACAGCAAAATCAAGTTTTCTCTCTTTTGCCTCTTGGTATATCTCGTTATTGATCTCATAACAGTTTTGACAGATTGCAGGTCCTATACTTACAATAATATCATTAACATCAGAATAAAAATCATGTACAAAACTACGTATGACATTTTGAACTATATTTTCAAATGCTCCTCCTCTGCCGGCATGTGCTACAGCAATAACATTTTGTTTTGGATCAAAAAAGAGGAGTGGTGAGCAGTCAGCTACCATCACCATAAGAGGAGTTTTCTTTTTATTTGTTATAAGAGCATCACAGGTGGGAGGGTTGTCGAAATTATCATTTTCATCAACGATTTTTACGATATTTGAATGGATTTGTTTCATATGAACAAGTGTTTTGTAATCATATTCTAGTTCTTTTGCCAGATGTTTATGATTTTGTATTACACTTTTTTTTATATCATTGACATGAAAGGCCAAATTGTTACTTTCCTTATATGTAAAGACATGTGACAGCTTTGAGTAGTTGTTTAATAATTTACTTTGATAAAATTTCATATAATGATTATAACATAAGGGAACGGCTGAGAAAGCTGTATTTTAAACTATGAAATGGAGAGGCTCAGACCGAAGGGAGGATTCGTCCTCGGAATTTTATAGTTTAAAATACTTTACTTAAGGTTAAAATCGACTAAAAGGAATATGAACATTGAGTAATAAACTAAGTATGTACCCCATAATACTTGACGGTGAGAGTGTTGCAAAAAAACGTAAAGAGATACGCGCATATTTTCATAATACTTGTGACTTGTTTGAAAAAGTGTTTGAACTGTTAAAAGATGAGAGTGTTTCTTATAAAACGAGTGAACCGACACGCCAGCCAATGACAGTTTATTTTGGGCATACGGCGACTTTTTTTGTGCCCAAACTCATTCATACGAAGATAACTAAAG
>CAZDEM010000050.1:0-10623 GCA_964504315.1 uncultured Sulfurimonas sp. | reverse complement strand
ATGATGTAAAATTCCAAGAGTATATATTTTTCTGCTTCATTAATACCGGCTAAAATACTTTGAAATGTTTTTTCACCGTCAATTAATAAATCAAGTGCATTTGCCTGAAGATAAGGCATTTTGGCTAATTGTTGGGAAGTTTTTTCAAAAATTCCCAGAGATGAATCCTGCGGTATATAATCTTTTGTCTGTATAACAATATTTTGGAGTCTGTCAGTTACAAGTTTTTCAGCCTTTTTACGCGCTGCTGTATAGCCGTTAAATTTGCTTCTGCCGAAAAACCAGTAAAGAGGAACGGCGATATAGGGTAAAGTCACAAGTGAAATCACCCATGCTGTAGCACCTTGTGAAGTTCTGACGGTCATTATTGCATTAAGAGCGGATAACAAACCGAGTATATAAACAAACAGTACTATGCTAAATAGCATTCCAAAGCCTTAGTGTGAATTTTTTTCTTCAATCAGCTCGATATTTTTATTTGTTTCATTTAAAAGTTTTGGCTCATCTGCAGGTGATATATTGCCGCTGAGCGCTTTTATAAGTTCACTTTCCTGCTCTTTTGCCAGTTTTCCGCTTGCAACAGTGTCGATGATTTTTTCTGCAATGCGCATTTTTGTCATATTTTCCTGCTGATGAAAATATTTGTCCAAATTATCTTGATAGGCTTTGAGTTTGTCATCATGTCTGCGTTTAAAATAAAGATAGATAAAATAAGAGGCAATAACTAAAAGTATAAAAAGTATAAGCAAGAGGTAGCGTTTTATCTCCATAGCATCTTGACGCTCCAAGTCGCGCAGTTTTGCTTCAAACATTTCTTTTTCTTTTGCCTGAGCCAAAAGCATTTTTTCTTTTTCTGCCTGAGCTTCGAGTTTTATTTTTTCTAAAAGCTGTTCTTTTTCAAGTGTTGCCAGCGTAGTCTGTGAATTTATACGTGCGAGTTCCTGCTCTTTTTGTGCATCTATTTTTTTGAGTTGGACTTCTTTTGTATCGGCGACCTTTTCTTCAAAAGCTTTTTTTTGTTCAAGCTTTTTGGCTGCTATGTCTTCTTTTGATTCGGTAAGATTACAGGCGCTAAAAAAGAGTATAAAAGAGAGAAAAATAATAAATTTCATTATAATATAAACCTTTAAAAATTTGAAATATTCTACTCAAATTTTTGTTTGATAGATATTAAATTAATTGTTTTGTAATAGCTTATAGTGTAAACTCAATGAAAAAGATTTTAAATGAAGCAATACAATTACAAATACACAAATCGAGATGATTTTTATGAATTTTTGAAACAATCTTGCGTTGATGTAAATCAAAAAAATATTTTAGTTCAAATGTTTACTTCTCTTGATTCTAAAGTACAGATAGAAAATATTGCTTCACAAATACTCTCTGTTGTTACAAATGCAATACTTGTCGGTGCTTCAACTGCAGGAGAAATTATGAATGGGGAGATGCTCGATAAGAGCACGGTTATTAGTATATCTGTATTTGAAAAAACAACAGTTCATGCATATTATGACATAAATGAGGACTCTTATGCCTTAGGAGCGGGGCTTTCTCAAAAAGTTTTTGATAAAGATACAAAGTGTGCAATTACATTTTTAGACGGGCTTGAGCACAACGGACAGGAGTATCTTCATGGACTCTCTTCGTGTAACTTTAACAAGGTGGCCATTGCAGGCGGTATGGCTGCGGATATGCTTCATTTTAAACAAACTTATACTATTTTCGGGAACAAAGTTTTGGAAGGTGGTGCCATATGTGTTGCATTAAAAGGAGAGGCACTAGAGGTTTTTCAAGATTATAATTTAGGCTGGAGAGCAGTTGGTCCAACTTTTATGATTACGAAATCTGAGGGGGCAAGAGTTTATGAAATTGACCACCGGCCAATCAAAGATGTATATGCAGAAGTGCTTGGAGAATTTGCAGTAGACAATATGCCGGCTTCTACAATTGAGTTTCCGCTTATTCGCCAAGAAGAGGATATGCTTATAGCAAGATCAATGCTGAGTGTATTTGATGATGGCAGTTTGTTATATGGCGGTAATTTAGAAGAAGGCGAAAAAGTTCGTTTTGGTATCGGCAGCAGAACTCTTGTGAATCAGTATAATTTAAAAGAAAAACTACAGGACCAGAAGCCTTTGCAGGCTTGTTTTATTTACTCCTGTATTGCAAGAAAACAATTTTTAGATAAAGAGCTCGAAAAAATATTTCGCATACTTGAAAATATGGCACCTACGAGCGGTTTTTTTACTTTTGGAGAGTTTTTTCTTAGTGATAAAAAAGCAAGACTTCTGAATATTACGACAACAATGCTTTTTTTACGTGAAAAGGGGACACAAACACTTAAAAACAAGTTGAATGAGAAGAGAAAGGTTAAAAATACTTCAAAAACGGACAGTGCTCTTTTTAATTTAATCGAGTATGTAACAACTGAGCTTAAAGAACAGGAAATAAACTTTAAAGCTTCAAAATTCAAGCTTGATGAGTTTTTAAAAGCACTTGACAGTGTTGTTATAATTTCAAGAACAGATACGCTTGGAAATATTTCTTATGTAAATGAGCGTTTTGAAGAAGTGAGCGGGTATACAAAAGAAGAACTTATTGGTAAATCACATAATATTGTGCGTGATCCTGATGTGCCCGATGAGGTCTTTGCCCAATTGTGGAATGAAATCAAAAAAGGAAATATTTGGCAAGGAGAATTTGTTAATAAAGCAAAAGACGGGAGCAGCTATTACGTTAAAAGTTCCATCATTCCGATTCATGATGAAAATAATAAAATTATAGAATATATGGCGATTCGCGAAGATGTAACATCTTTGGTGGAGAGTCGAAAAAAAGCAGAAGAGGCTGAAGCAGCACAGGCCATGTTCTTGGCAAATATGAGTCATGAAATCAGAACACCTATGAACGGTATATTGGGCTTTACAGAGTTGCTTAGTAAAACTCAGCTCGATTCTACACAGGAAAAATATATAAATGTCATCAGCTCTTCGACAAAAACTCTTTTAGACATTGTAAATGATATTCTAGACTCTTCCAAAATTACCAATAATAAAATCTCTCTTGAAAAGATTCCGTTGAACCCTTTTGTGGAATTTGCGACAACATATGAGTTACTAAAATCAGTGGCAGAGGAAAAAGCACTGAATTATACGCTTGAAATTGACAATGCTATATCTACATGCATATACAGTGACGCTACCCGTCTTCGTCAGGTTATGATTAATTTACTCTCCAACGCGATCAAATTTACACCGGAGCATGGAGAGGTAAACTTTAGCATATCTTTAGTAAAAGAAACTCCAAAACAACAAACTCTTCATTTTAGTATCAAAGACAGTGGTATCGGCATCGCACAAGAGAAACTGGAGCAAATATTTAAGCCTTTTGCCCAGGCTGAAGCATCAACAACCAGAAAATTTGGAGGAACAGGTCTTGGTTTGAGTATCAGTGCTGATTTGCTTCATGTTTTTGGCAGTAAGCTGGAAGTGAGTTCTGCTCAAAATAAAGGGAGCCATTTCTTTTTTGATTTGGACTTTGAGACATGTGATGCGTTAAGAGATAGTAGCCAGGAAACTAATGTAAATGTAACATGCCAAGAAAAAAAAGATTGTGATAAATTATATTTGCATATACTGGTGGCAGAAGATTATGAAATTAACAGGATGCTGATAGAGTCGATTTTTCAAAAATATAAAAATGTGACACTTGAGTTTGCACATGATGGAAAAGAAGCCGTCGACAAAGCAGCACAAAATGATTACGACTTGATTTTTATGGATATAAATATGCCTGTGATGAATGGTTTGGATGCTACAAAACTTATACGAGAAGAACTTCAATTAGACGTTGCAATAGTAGCGCTTACGGCAAATGCTATAAAAGGAGACCGGGAAAAATTTCTTGCATGCGGCATGAATGATTACCTGAGCAAACCGATTGACACATTAAAACTGGAAAACATTTTATGTAAATATGCAAAGAAAGAAGAGACTGAAAAAACTATAGATATACAAAAAGTTTTACAGCAGGTAAATGAAAAAATAGGGCTCAATAAAGAAGTGGGTCTTAAACTTTTAAGATTATTTCTAGAGAGTTTGCAAGAACTTGTGCCTGCTCTTGAAAAAGCTTTTAAAGAACAAGATAATAAGAAAATATATGAGACTGCACATAAGTTAAAAGGTGCTGCAGGAGCACTGTACCTTGAAGATATTTATGAACTTATGCAAGAAGTAGAAAAAAGTGCACTTGAAAAGGACACTATGCGCCATACGGATAAAGTACAATTACTTTATGAATATATGAAGGCATTTGAAAAGGGAATGACTTAATATCATTAAACTTTAAATCACTTTTAGATAAAATATAACATAACAATAAAGATGAGGTTTGATTTGCAAAGAATAATACAAAAAGCAAAAGATTTTAATGAACTTGTGATGTTTGAACACTCCATCTTTTCCCTTCCGTTTATATTTATAGCAATGATTGTAGCAGCGGATGGCTGGTTTGGTCTATGGCTTTTGATTATGGGTGTTTTAGCGGCGTTAAGTGCCAGGAATTTTGCGATGGGTGTGAACCGTTATGCGGATAGTGATATTGATGCAAAAAATCCCAGAACAATAAACCGTCCCAATGTAGACGGCAGACTTGACAAGGTAAGCATACTTGTTTTTATTATTGTTAATGCACTCATTTTTATTGCAGTAGCTTATATGATAAACTCTCTTGCATTTGCGCTAAGTATTCCTATTTTATTTGTCTTGGCTTCGTACTCCTACTTTAAGCGCTTTTCCTCTTTGGCTCATGTTGTTTTGGGACTTGCATTGGGTCTTGCTCCTATTGCGGGAGTAGTTGCGGTAAGCGCTGCTATACCTCTATGGTCGGTTTTGCTCTCATTGGGTGTAATTTTTTGGGTTGCAGGGTTTGATTTGCTTTATTCACTTCAAGATATGGAGTTTGACAAAGACAATGACCTCTACTCCATCCCCTCGCGGTACGGTGCAGATGCAACACTTTTTATTTCAGCACTTTTTCACGCGCTTGCAGTTCTTTTTTGGCTGTTGTTTGTCTGGGCGGCAGATCTCGGTATTTTTGCATATATTGCGGCAATAGGCAGCGGTTTTGTGCTTTATTATGAGCAAATGCTTGTCCGCAGAGATTTTACAAAGATTGACCGTGCTTTTTTTACAGTTAACGGCTATTTGGGCATTGCCTTTTTTATTTTAATAATTATAGACAGGACAGTATCATGAGTACACCACGTTTAGTTCCGGCACCGATTGATATAGTGTTTTCAGAAGCCAATTTAGATAAAGGGGCATATGAAAGAGAGTATCAGCAGCTTAGCCAAAGTGATGATGATCCGATTTCCCAGTGGCTCAAACTTGCAAAAGCTCGTGGTGAAACCGCGGAGAGTGATCCTGTGTTACTTAATTTGATGGTGGAACTGCATCGAAAAATAGATGCTCTTGAAATGTTTTTAAAAAATGAAACGCCAAAAAGACTCTCTTTGACAAACGAAGCACATATTCGCGCTATAGGTTTTGAGTATTTTGAACTCGAAGAGCCTTTGTTGCAAGAAGGCAAAGAGTACTACGGACGTATTGCCATGCCTGTACATCCAAAACGCGATATTGGTGTTTTTTTTAAGGCAGTTTCTCAGAGTTTGGCACAGATTACAAGAATGCATGAGCGGGATGAAAAAGAGTGGGCAGCTTACTTGACGGCACGTGAGCGTATTTTAATTCGCGAAGCAAAAGAGAAAAAACAGTGAGTTTGCAAAACTTCAGTTTTAACATAGAATATCTCATTGTAATTCTCGGCGCCATTATTTTATATCTGCTGTATTATGTATTTACAAAAGATGCCCAGTATACACGAAATATTCGTTCGGTCGCTTCTGTGGTTGAAGATTTAAATAGAGAACTCTATTATTTGAAAAAAAAGATCGACCAAACACAAAGCAGCATTGAAAACAATTCTCAAAGAATGAATGATGATGAGATTTATCAAGAGATAGAGCGGAGTGTGTATGATATGGTGCATCCGCTTTCTTTGGCAATAAAACAGCTTCAAAATAACATTAATACAATTGAACATGATATGCAAAATAAAATACTCCAGCTTGAAAGTGGTGTAAAACAGATATCCATTCCTGCATCAATCCATGGCAATGATGATGAAAAAATAATATCTCTTTTTCAACAGGGTGTTTCAATAGAAACGATTTCCAAAGAACTGCATCTCTCCAAACCGGAAGTGGAATTTGTTTTAAAAATAAATAAGATAAAGTAGATTTTAGTGAGCGCAGATAGAAAACTTTTTACCCTTGTGTCACTTTTAATTGGCATCAGTATAGTGCTCTCTTATACACTCACACCCTATACAACACTGCTTTTTGGCGTGAATGAGTTCCATTTTGCAATAAGGCAGACAATTTTTGGACTGATGAGCATAGTTCTTATTTTTATACTCTCACAACTTGATCCGGAAAAATGGCTCAAGTCTATAGGCTTTACACTTTTTTTTGGCTCCTTGATTTTAATGATAGCGATGCCCTTTTTACCTGAGAGTATTGTTTCTGAAGTCGGCGGGGCAAAAAGGTGGATTAAAATAGCAGGTTTTTCACTCGCACCGGTGGAGTTTTTTAAAGTCGGGTTTATTTACTTTTTGGCTTGGAGCTTTTCACGTAAACTGGGGCATCATGACGGTATGGGACTCTCTGGAGAATTTAAAAGGTTTATGCCATATGCTATTATTTTTTTAGGGGCAATGTTTATTATAGCTTTTTTACAAAAAGATTTGGGTCAGGTTGTTGTTTTGGGTGCTACATTACTTTTTATGCTGATTTTTGCAGGAAGCAGCTTCCGATTTTTCTTATCTATTCTGGCCGTTATTTTCGGAGCAATTATTGTATTTATTTTAACAGCACACCATAGAATACTTAGAATCAAATCGTGGTGGGCACTGGCACAAAACTCTGTACTCGAACTTTTACCCGATGCTATTGCAGACAAACTCAGAGTGCCTGTCGAAGTAGAACCTTACCAGATAGGCCACTCTTTAAATGCTATACATAACGGTGGTCTCTTTGGCACAGGGCTTGCAAACGGTACATTCAAGCTTGGTTTTTTAAGTGAGGTTCATACCGATTTTGTGTTGGCAGGACTTGCTGAAGAATTTGGATTTTTGGGTGTTTTTGTTGTTGTATTTATATTTATGTGGATGATCCAGCGAATATTTAAAATAGCAAACAGAACAAAAGACACGAGTATATATCTTTTCAGTATCGGCATCGGATTGATTCTCTCTTTTTCATTTTTGGTCAATGCGTATGGAATAAGCGGTATAACACCTATTAAAGGGATTTCAGTTCCTTTTCTCTCTTATGGTGGTTCTGCGATGCTTGGTGCTGCTTTTGGTGTGGGCATGGTGTTGATGGCATCTAAAAAAGCGAAAATGGATTAAGGGAGTATTTATTATGAAATTATGTATAACAGGCGGCGGTACAGGCGGGCATTTGATGATTGCAGAGTCTTTGTCTGAGGCTGCAGCAGCTGATGGGCATGAAGTAATATTTATTGGCTCAACCTCAGGACAGGATAGAAAATATTTTCAAGAACACAGTCACTTTTCTCATGTTTACTTTTTAGAAACGACGGGTGTTGTCAACCAAAAAGGCAGTGCAAAACTCAAGGCTTTGTATAAAGTTTTCAAAGCCTTTTTGCAGGCAAGAAAAATTTTAAAAAAACATAAAATTCAAGCCACATACAGTGTGGGCGGTTTCTCTGCGGCTCCGGCATCTTTTGCCTCTTTGAGTCTTTTCATCCCGCTTTTTATACATGAACAAAATTCAGTAGAGGGGCGTTTGAACTCACTGTTGAAAAAATATGCCAAAAGTTTTGTCTCAGCCTATGATGAAAATTCTCCAATACAGGGCTATCCGGTAAAAGAGTTCTATTATAAAAATGCCAGGGTAAGAGACGAGCTTCAAACCATTATATTTTTAGGCGGTTCTCACGGCGCAAAAGCTATCAATGATTTGGCACTCAGTGTCGCACACAAACTACAAAAAATGGGTATAGCTATCATTCATCAAGCAGGTGAGGCAGATTATGAAAGAGTGAAGCAGGAGTATGAAAAGCTTGGTGTTGCGGTCGAACTTTATGCCTTTACGAAAAACCTGCCGGAGTTGATTAGACGTGCTGATTTGGCAGTTTCACGTGCAGGCGCTTCAACTTTATGGGAACTCACAGCAAACGGATGTCCGGCATTTTTTGTTCCATATCCGTATGCAGCAGGTGACCATCAGTACTATAATGCACAGTTTTTAGTCAAAGACAATTTAGGCTGGTGTGAAAGAGAAAGCCAAAATTTAAAACCAAAGCTGATTAAAGTATTGAAAAATCCACAGCTCAAAGAAAAAAGTGAAAAACTTTTAGAATTTACTACACAAGAGGTTGCAAAGAAGATGATACAAGATGTACAAAAGAAGCTCAAATGATACAAGAACTGGCACAACAATTAGTTGATTTGATATTTGACTGGGGGTATCTGGGCATTTTTATTATGATGGCTATAGAGTCCTCTTTTATTCCTTTTCCGAGTGAAATTGTTTTGGTTCCTGCCGGGTATTTGGCATCTAAGGGAGATATGAGCATCACTTATATTATGGGAAGTGCTTTGGGAGGCTCACTTCTGGGTGCATTTATAAACTACTACTTGGCACTGACTTTGGGACGTAAATTTCTTTTAAAATTTGGAAAATATTTTTTTATTTTTCCAGAAACACTTGATAAAATGGAGCGTTATTTTAAAAGTCACGGACATATTTCCACTTTTACAGGAAGACTCATCCCTGGGATTCGTCAGCTTATTTCTATACCGGCAGGACTTGCACGTATGAATATTGTCGAATTTTCGATATTTACAACTTTAGGTGCCGGAATATGGGCGTTGGTTTTGACGCTGTTGGGCTATTTTATAGGCGCAAATGAAGCTCTGATTCATGAGTACTTAAAAGAAATAACTATAATAGTTTTGGTTTTGTTAGTAATCTTAGTGTGGATATACTACACTTATCAAAAAAGAAAGGCGTAAAATATGGACTATATGTTTGCACAAGGGTTTTTGGGAACGAGAGCACCTCTATTTATGGATGTGGTGACACTTATTGTGGCTGTTCTTCCAGTGCTTGTTTACGGCGCTATAAAGCTGGCAAGACAAAAGCTTTACAGAGCACATGCTTTGAGTCAGAATTTTATTTTTATAGTATCAGTCATAGTTGTAGGGTACTTTGAATATGGTGTGCGTATTGGCGGCGGTTTTGATGCTTTTATAAAGGGAAGCGGTGTTTCGCATACTTATGCCTCAATTGTGTTAGGCTTACATGTAATAATTGCAGTGTTGACACTAATTTACTGGAGTATTACTATTGTTAAGGCAAACTATCAGTTTTCCAAACGACTAATACCGGGACCAAAGTCCAATGAGCATAAAGTATTGGCTTTAAAAACTTTTTTGGGTATAGTTTTCACCTCATTTAGCGGTATTTGGGTATATCTGCTGTTGTTTGTGTACTAGAAATAGCTTTACATGTAAAGGTCATAAGTCTTTTGGGAACCGTGTTTGCGAAGAGCGAAAGAGCTTTTACATGAAAGCTTACAAGCCTTTTCGGAACCCAGACTTTAGTCTGGGCTGTGCGTTTTTAAAGCCTAAAAGGCAAGGTTACAGAAAAAAATTTAGTTTTTTTCTAAGTCACGCTTTAGCGTCTGAAAACCTTGCTTCCGAAGAGCAAGAGAGCTTTTACATGTAATGGCTATAAAGATTAAATTAGGAGAGAAAATATGATAGAAATTGAAGATAAGGCGCCGGATTTTTGCCTGCCGAATCAAGATGATGTTGAGATGTGTTTACGGGATTTAAAAGGAAAATGGATAGTGCTCTATTTTTATCCAAGAGACAATACGCCGGGATGTACGACAGAAGCCTGTGAATTTACTGAAGCGGCACCGGATTTTTCATCTTTAGATGCTGTGATACTCGGTGTGAGTGCAGATACTACGAAAAAACATAGAAATTTTATTGAGAAGCATGACTTGGGTATTACACTTTTGAGTGATGAGAGTACAGATATGATGCAAAAATACGGTGTGTGGCAGTTAAAGAAAAACTATGGTAAAGAGTACATGGGCATAGTCCGCTCAACATTCATCATAGATCCAGAGGGCATAGTACGTGCAAAATGGGATAAAGTTCGTGTAAAAGAGCATGTTAAAGAGGTGAAAGAAACACTTCAAGAACTAAAAAATAAAATGATGTAATTATCTATGACTAATTTTACATTTTTAGAAGTGAACGATAAAAAATTGTTGGATAAGGTTTATGAGTTTAGGTATAAAGTACTAACAGAGATATATCCGGAGTATCTACAAAAGTCAGGTTTTTCAGATGCGAAAGAACAGGACAAGTATGATACATATTCAGTGCATTTTGCAGCATTAAATAAAGAGGGTGAAGTGTGTGCTACTCTACGTTTTATATCTCATTCTCCTATTGGTTATCCTACAGAAAATAACTTGAATTTTGACAACAGTATGTTTGAAAGAGAAAAACTTGCAG
>CAZDEM010000049.1:0-10637 GCA_964504315.1 uncultured Sulfurimonas sp. | reverse complement strand
CCTCTACCCCATCCACATATCAATCTAACAACAATCAATAAACTCTAAAAAAACCCTAAAACAATGAACTTTTAATCAAAATATCTAGGTTAATCAAACTTCCATACCTTAGCATAAAAGTATTTCTAAACAACATATGTTATAATGAGACAAAACAAAGGAGGTAATTACAGATGCAAATATCTTTAAATATTCAAGATGATGTTTACCAAAAGCTTAAAAGTGCTGGTGTAGATATGCAATCAAAGATTAATGAATACCTTCTAAATCTAGTGGATAAAAAAGATGATTATTTGAACTCTAAACAATATCAAGAAGACAAAGCTTATTTTCAAGAGGCTTTAGAAGAGATTGAAAGTGGAAAAACCAAGCCACTCTCACATACAGAAGTATGGACTGCAATAGAACAGCATACTAGTAAGTAAGCATGCAAATTATCTATCAACCAAAATTTATAAACTCTTTTAACAACATTTGGGACTATATTGCTCAAGATAGCAAAAATAGGGCAAATAAATTTAAAAGAGAGATAAAAAAATTAATTGAAGATATACATCACATGCCTTATAAATGTAGAAAATCAATCTATTTTGATGATGACAACATCAGAGATTTAATTTTTAAAGGGTATACTATAGTTTATAAAGTGGATGAAACCAAAGAGCAGATAGCTATCTTAGGTATTAAAAAATATAAAGCTGAATTATAGGTAGTTGATTTTTTAGTGGTACATGAAGGGGTATATTTTTTACGCATACTCTCTACCACATCCACAATTTAAATTCTCAGACAAAAAGACTTATTATGAATGAAACAACTGATTTAACAACACTTACTATTAGAATGGGTATTCTTTTAATTATCGCAGGAATATTCTTTTTTGTTTTAAAATCAAAAAAGGAATAAAAAAATTTTACTCCTTTTTTTATTAAATTATTTTATTTTTCCATTACCATAATGTTTAAATAAATAATCAGTTACTATTTTTGAATCCTCTTTTGATATAGGAGCTTTAAAATGTGTTACCATTTTTTCAATTTTTTTCGCCCAAAATTCACGTGATTGCGGACCTTGGTTTATAATATAACCAAAAGAGTGACACATCAAGCAGTTTGCCTGTACAGCATCAAAACCTTTACCCATTTTTATCTGATATGATATGTATGGTACTTCGACATCACCTTTTACCTGTGCAAATAGTGAACCAACAGATAGTATTGCTATTAATAATAATTTTTTCATTTTTTCTCCTTAAACCACTTCTACTGTAACTTCATCAATACCATTATATTTGTATCCGCCATGGTTCCATCCAATATCTTTTGCAAATGGCTGCTCATCTCCGAGACGATTTACCGCTTTTGTCATGAATGTTAATTTTCCATAATCTGCAGGCTTATATGCATATCTAAACTCTGTATATGCATATCGTCCATTTTCTTGTTTTAGCTCCGCTTTATCCCATGTTTTACCACCATCAACAGAGACTAAAACTTCTCTAATTCCATGTCCGTCATCAAAGGCTACACCACGTACAACAACATGAGAATTATGATAAACTTTCATCCCATTTTCAGGGTAACCAATGACTGACTTTACATTCATATTTGTAATCGGCTTTGTAGGTTTAAAATGATGTTCAGGTGTTTCACATTCACATTTATTATCTGGAACTCTGTATGCCATATCCATAAAGAAAAGAGATTTATATTTATCTGTTACTGTAATATTACTTAACATTTTAACCCAGCTGTCTGAATAATATCCAGGAAGAACCAAACGAAGTGGAAAACCATTTAAGTAAGGTAAATCTTCACCATTCATTTGGTAAGCAACAATAACATGATCATCAAGTTCTGTGAGTTCTAGCTCTCTGACAAAATTCGGTGTTTTATAATAAGCTGCTTTTTCAAGTCCGTTGAAGCCTATCCAATGTGCATCTTTTTTCAATCCTGCACGATTTAAAAGGTCACTTAATCTAACACCTTTCCATTTTGCACAACCCATAGCACCACTACCCCACTGAATACCGCCAGGAATCGGTGTAAAAGCCGAACGAGAATTTCCACCACACTGTAGCACTGCCGTAACTTCTACCTGTTCAAAATCATTTTTTAATTCCTTAAGAGAAATTTCCAAATCTTGTTCTACAAGACCATCTATTTTAATGGTGTAAGAATCTGTATCTATATGTGTTGGAATATCCGGAAGGTGCCATCTTACAAAAAATTCATCATTTTGTGTAATCCCTCTTGCAAATGTACTTCTTGGTGATTCCAAAAGTGGTGGTCTGTCTGAGTAAGTAATTAATGGTCTTTTTTGAGGAAAAGCCATATCAGAGACTTTTCTGTTATCAATAGGCTGACGTGTTTCACCAGCTGATAATGTAGTTGTACTTAAAATAGCAGCTGAAGCAGCTATAGAAGTTTTGAGAAATTCTCTTCTTTTCATATTTTTCCTTATAATTATTATTTATTTTGGATTATATCTATAAATATTTAAAATGACTTAAAAAAGCTATTTTTCCAACTCACTATAGCCTTTTTTAAGCTGTGCTTTTTTGGCCAGTAAATTTACATTTTCTGCTTTATCACTATCAATTTTTGCATAGTGTTCACTTAATTTTTCTAATGAATTTTCTAATTTTTCATTCATTTTACACAATTCGTCTGCCGTTGAGGATTCTAAAGTTTTCAAAATATTACCAAGTTGTGATTGTGATTTAACATAATCCGATTTTATTGCTTCTATATCTTCAATCAAATTACTAAATTGAGAAAACATTTTAGGCAAATCTGCTGTTTTAGATTCAAGTTCGTGCATATTTTTTGCCGATAATATCATCTGTTTAATTATCAATTCACTTTGATTTTTCACATTCATAAGAATTGTTTCACTCTCACTTAACGATGTATCCATACTGCTTGCATGAGATTTTAAAAGTAATATTTCATTTTCAAAGGCTTTTGTCAGAGCAGATAATTTAGTTGATGTTTGCGAAACAATATCTTGCGAAATCTCGCCCGCTATGAATTTTAATGCATCCAATTTGCTTTTCAATTCGTTCACACCGTCAGTAAAATTACATCTGCTATCTAGTGCTTCATTGAGTAAGCTTTGCAGTCTTTTGTAGTGATCCTGCTCCGCTACTCTTAGTATATCGATATGCCTATGTACGATATCATCAAGTTCCGGCAGTTTCACTTCGCTAAAATAATTAAATGATTTACTGACATCTTTAGACATAGTTTCCATCATTTCAAACTTATTAATCAGTTTTGTTTGATTTAACTGTATAGTATCTAATGCTTTTATATCTTCTTTAAATTTTTCACGAATCTCTTCTTGAGCATTTCTGTCTTCAGAGCGTGAAATTGCTATTCTTTTTTCAATATCAAGTAAAAAATTTTTAAGCTGATTCATTTGTTGCAGTAAAACTTTTATAAATTCTTCTTGTGTTTTTGCAAGTTGAGACTGCTGGGTCTGATGCAGAATATTCATTATGACATATAATATTAACGCAAAAAGAAAAGGGAAGAGAGACTCTTTTACAAGAAGTACAACATCTGTATTTTGGGTATGAATAATAAAATGGACAATACTGCCAATCGCGCCGACACCAAGTATTAAGGGAGCATAATTAATTTTATTTGGACGTTTTAAAATAACTATTTGTCTTAAAAACAAAATGCCCATTACAATAAAAGCTATCATCAAATCATCATGGAGCATTTTCTCTCCCTTTTAGTTGCTTTTATTGTATCATAATTTTTTATAAAACAATATCCAATATTTCCTTGGGATGCTTCACAATCACAGAATGAGTGCCATGTGCAGAAAAGCCCCATGCTGCAAAAATTGCTCCAATTTCGGCATTATTCGCACTTTTTATATCTTTCGAGTTATCTCCAACCATCCAAGCTTTGTCTTTAGACTTATCATAATGATAAAAATTCAAAATTTTATGTATCATATCAGGATTGGGTTTTGATGCCTTTACTTTGTCTGCCCCTACTATCATATCAAACATATCAGCTACATGTAAATGCTTAAGCATTGTCAATGCAAATTGTGTCGGTGCATTTGTCGCCACAGAAAGTTTTACTCCATTTACATGTAAAGCTTCGAGCATCTCTTTTACCCCTTCATACAGGTAAGGATGTTCTATACACTGCTCTTTATAATGCTTTTCAAAAAGCTCTCTGTCAGCTGTTTCATAGACTTCGGTATTATAAAAAAGTTTAGGCAGATTTCGCACTTCTTTGTTAATCGCATCTACTATGAACTCTTCACCGAGCGGCGGCAGATTATGATTAATTTTTCTTACATAGTTTACTGATATAGTAATATCTTTTTTCGAATCAATCAACGTACCGTCCATGTCAAAAATAACTATTTTCTGCATTACTTCATCTTCTTATAAACTTCAGCCAAAGCATCTACAAACAAGTCGCTGTCATTTGGACATTTACATACACGATAGTCTTTAAAACCTAACTCTTGGGCAATTTCTCTATACTCAATATCTAGTTCATAATCTGTTTCTGAGTTATCAATAGTAAAAGCAATAGGAAAAATAATAACGCCTCTGTTTCTGACCGTTTTTAGCTTCTCTTCAAGTGAAGGTGTCAGCCATTGCATCCGCCCTACTTTTGACTGGTATGCCAAATGAACATTATGAAACTCCATCTCCTCTTGCTGCATCATCTCTTTTAAAATACTTACATGACGGTTAACATGTTTTTCATACACATCACCGGCATCTATAATCTTTTGGGGCAGCCCGTGTGCGGAAAATATAATGTCAAAATCACGGTATTCACTCTCGCCTACCGTTTTTTTTATGCTTTCAATTACAGCCTTATTATATGTTACATTTTCAAAAAAATGTTTTATTTCCACTAAAAGTGCGTTACCTTTGCTATTATGATAGCACTCTTCAAAATCTTCAAGCGATGACTTTGTCGTCGTTGTAGAGTACTGCGGATACATTGGAATAAGATATATTTTATCAATGTCTTCTTTGTTTAAGCGATCCACCACTGCACATGCAAAAGGAGGAGTATAGCGCATAGCAAAATCGACAATAAATTTTTCACCGAGTTTTTTTTGCAGTTTTTTCACAAGTTTTTTTGTATGTCCGACAATAGGTGATTTCCCGCCAAGCTCTCTGTAAATTTCTTGAGAAGACTCTGTGCGGTTAAAAACTATCAGCCCACCCACCATTTTTCTTACAAGGCTGCTTTTCATAGTAAGTATGTTTTTATCTGCAAACATATTTTTTAAAAACATTTCAACTTCATTCAGGTTGTTCGGTCCACCCATATTCAGTAAGACTATTGCTTCTTTTTTCAATCTCTATCCTATATATACACTCAGCCAGATAACAACTTTTTTTGTTTTAAGCAGTGTATGCTTTGTATTTGCGGCTATAAAAAAAGTGTCTCCGCTTTTTAATTTGTGTACTATACCATTTATTTCTAATTTTGCACAGCCTTTTAAGACAACTACCCATTCATCTCTCTTATCAACAAATGTCTGCGGTGTTTTCAGTGTGTTGCTTACCACTGTTTTTATCTCTACATTTTTTTCTTTGAGGAGGGTTTTAAAAAGTTCACTGTCAGGTTCAGGCAGCTCATAATCAAAAATATTAGTCATGTTCAACTCTGAGACTCACTTCATACATAAACTGCTGCAAAGGCAGCATATCTTCATAAATTTTATAAAGTGTATTTATAAGTTTATCCCCGTCTTCGATGAGATGCGGATCCAGTATCTTATATGTTGCCATGCCTTTGTAAAGACTTAAATCTGCATTTTTCATATCTGCAGAAAATCCTTTAGGGTAACGCTTATAACCTTTTTCAAGATACGTATAGCCATTATCTTTTGCTTTAATTTCTTTCAAAATCTCTGCAAGCCTGGCACGTTTATTATCATTTTTGATAGTCTTACGAAAAGCATCAAGCATCGGCTTTTCAAACCATCGTACCCCTGCAGCAACATACAGTTCTTGGGGAGAAAAATGCAAATAAAAAGAAGAACTCTGCATACGCTTAGCACTTCCCTGCCAAAATATAACGCCTATCCGCTCTTTAATGGGCATTGCAAGAGCATTGGGACGTCTTGAATCGCGATAGATTCTATAAAGAGATTTATTTATTTTTGGAATTGCATTTATGGGAGGTTCAAGTGCTTGAAGATGTTCACCCATCTCTGTGACAAAAGTGCGAGATGGATTTAAAATAAGTTCTTCATACTCTTTTTTATGGGCACTAAACCACTCTTTATTATTATTTTTGCGTATTGATTCTAAAAATGGAAGTGTTTTTTTACTAAAACCTTTGAATTCCAAGGATATTTCCTCTTTATATAGACTAATATATTTTAGCCCAGACTAAAGTCTGGGTTCCGGAAAAGTTGCAAGCTCTTCGGAACCTAGGCTGAGAGTTGCTTACAAAGCCTAAGAGGCAAGGTTAACACCTTGCTTCCGAGAAAGCTTTTCTTCTTATGCTAATTTTCTGTTTCTAAAGGCAAGTGCAATGATTACAAATACTATGGCATACGTTACCGGAACAAAATCAGGAATAGGAACCGGGTCGCCTTTTGCATATGAATGCATACCTGCAAGATAATAATTTACTCCAAAGTAAGTCATAAGTACCGATGTAAATGCTAAAAGTGAAATAACACTGTAATTAAAATCATTGTAGATAGATTTAATAAATCTTACATGTACAACAACGGCATAAACCAAAATAGTCACTAATGCCCAAGTCTCTTTTGGATCCCATCCCCAGTATCTGCCCCATGATTCATTTGCCCAGACACCGCCTAAAAAGTTTCCAACAGTCAGTAGAACGAGCCCTATCATCAAACTCATTTCATTGATTGCATTCAACTCTTTAATTGAAAGTGATATCTGTTTGTCATTTTTGTCATTTTTCACTATAAACAGAAGCAGAGTAATAAATCCAAGCAGAGCGCCAAGCCCTAGAAAGCCGTAACTTGCAGTAATCATCGATACATGTATACTAAGCCAGTAAGAATTAAGTACAGGTACAAGATTTGTAATCTGTGGATTCATCCAGCTTAAATGTGCTACAAACAGAATCAAACCTGCCAAAATTGAGGTGGACGCCAGCGTTATCGGTGACTGTTTAGAGAAGATAAATCCTGCCAAAACTGTTGCCCATGCGATATATGTCATTGATTCAAAACCGTTTGACCATGGTGCATGCCCTGAAATATACCATCGAAGAGCAAGCCCAAGCGTATGTGCTATAAAGAAAAGACCTAAAAGACCTAAAGAAAATTTCGTAATCTTTTGCATTTGAAATTTAGGCTTTAAAATTTTCACAAAACTCAAGATCAACAGTACAAAACCCATTACAAAGTATAAAGGCCAAAGAATTTCAAAAATATTTGAGTGATTATAAAAAATTTCTGCTTTTATTTTATTTTCACTCGGATAAACTGCTGAACCGTAAAACTTTTGATATTCATCTATCTTTTTCAATCCTGTATCAGCTTTACCCCAGTCTCCGCTTGAAAGAGCGGCATCAACAGCCGTAAAATACTCTATGGCTATCATTCTGACTTTTAAAGCCTGCTCGGCTTTAAAAGTTTTTAAAGCTTCAATTGTTGCATACCATTTATTATTTAAATCATTTGGTTTAGGCCAAATTTTCAGGAGTGAACCTGTAAAAACCATATATACAACATTCACTTTTTCATCAATTTTCAAAGCAGCTTTGTCTAATTTATTTCTATCTTTTGGTGCCTTTCTTGAAGCTTCATCAACAAGATTTAAAATTTTATACCCTCTCATACCTTCAGGGTCCTGAAAGAATTGAGCAAAAGAAGCATATTTTGCATCTTTTCGTACACCGATAGCTTCGTTTATTTTTGCATCATTTGTTTGAATGAGTTTTATATTTCTATATATATCAGGTCGTATCATCATTCCAAGCAGAACCTGATTTGAACTTAACTCTGTTTTACCGACTTTTAATGTAGCACTTCTGTGTATTTTTGCCAACACTTCCAAAGAGAGCGTATCTATAGGCTTCATACGTCCTTTTGTATCTTGAACGATAAGATGCCCAAATTTTTTGGCATGATTTTTATCAAAAGAGAGTATTGTTTTAATCGCCGGATCAAGCTCGGCAGATTTTGCCGGTGTAACAGCGAATGCCAACCCTGCAATAAGCAATGCCGGAACGATTTTACATTCACTTGCTTTTTTTGCTTTTGCTGAAAGCTTTGCAAATCTGTGTTTTTTTGAAAAAAGTGCCCAAAACATACCAAGTGCCAATAAAAAATAACCTATATAAGTCGGCAATGTTCCCGGATCATGATTTACTGACAATACTGTTCCTTTTTCATCCATATCATAAGAAGCCTGGAAAAATCTGTAATGTCTATGCTCTAAAATATGGTTCATATATATTCTGTATTTCATATCTATACCCATCTCTTTATCAATAAGTTCAACTTCACTAGCATACGATGCGGGGCTCATAGAACCTGGGTATCTGTCAAGCTGAAAATCTAAAAGCTTAATTTTAAACGGAATTTTTATCTCTTTTGAACCGTAAGTTATACTTACATGTAAACCGTTAATATCTACTTCGCTAGGCACGCCTCGAAGACCTTTTTGTGCATATACCAACATTTCTTTTTCTGTATCACTACTACGGACCAAAAACTTCAAAGCATCTATACCTGAAGCTCTCAGTATAGATTTAGGATTTGAAACAACTTTTTTATGAGCATGGAGCATAAAGTCACGCAGTACAAAACCACCTAAATCAGTACTGTATAAAACTCTTTTGTTAAATATTTCATTCTCATTTGCATCTAAATTGCCTTTAGAACGATCAGCCATTTTTAAATAAGAAAGCTTCATGTTATGTTTCATATACAACTTGCCGTCTTTTATGTACATTGCTATAACGGGTTTGTCAAAATGCCCGCCTGAGTTAAAATCAAGTACAAAATTTCCTGCATCATAAAATCTGCCCTCTTCTAAAGCTACCGGCTTGCCTTTACCTCCGCCTGTAATCATGAGTTTTGCTATAGCTTTGCCATTTTTATCTGCCACCAAAGTCTCTATAGCATTTGGAATGTACTCAACAAGTTTTACAGCAACTTTTTTATCTTTGAGTTTGAAAGATGCTTCAAAATCATTGTCTCCTCTTTTGGAAAGATATAAGATTTTAGACAACTGTTTTTCCTCACTGCCGTCACTTACCTGCACATTCATATATGGATCTGAACTTAAAATAGAAGACGAAGTGCCTCCTTCACGAATATGCATAGTACCTTCATAACCAAAGTATCTGGTTATGGCAGCTCCAAACAATATCACCAAAAATGCCACATGAAATATAAAAATAGGAGCTTTACTTAGTTTGTACATCTTAAATCTATAAATATTATATAAAAGATTTAGTGCCAACAAGCCAAGTAAAACTTCAAACCATTGTGCA
The DNA here is from genome assembly GCA_964504315.1 of uncultured Sulfurimonas sp. GTDB lineage: Bacteria > Campylobacterota > Campylobacteria > Campylobacterales > Sulfurimonadaceae > Sulfurimonas. Next base: position 1,143 of record CAZDEM010000049.1, on the reverse strand, counting down.
TTATAAATTTCTGCTTTTGCAGTCATCGTTCCATAGTCATTTTCAACTATAGTTGCGTACCCTATGGTAAATGCAAATATAAGCATTAAAATTGCCATAGTATGCATTGAACCAATTAACGAGAGAATTTTTTTCATCATTTTAGCCTTTTAAAAAAAAATTATTATACTAACAATAAGATAATAAAGAGTATCAAACAACACTTAAATGCGTGCTCTATTTATTTGTGCGGAGAAAAATCAATATTATTTATAAGAATATTGTTTTTTTTATTTTTGGATTTCATCTGCTTCATAACATTGACCGGTATGTCATGTTTAAATAGTTCGGTTTTTGTTATTTTTCCATTATCATCATACCATTTTTGCAGACCTTCTTTATAATTATTTTTATAAAGTACTTCACTGTATAATTTCCCTTCATAGGTATATTCTTTTTGAACGCCCTCTTTTTTATTATTGATATATTCGACACGCAAAGCTTCAATGCCGTTATCGTAATACTCTTTTAAAAAGCCCTCTTTTTTATCATTAATGTATGTCATTGTATGCTTTATGCTGCCATCTACATAATAGGATGTCTCTCGTCCATGCATAAGTCCTTTTTTATAACTGATATTTGAGAGCTTATTACCGTTTCTGTCATACCATGTCAAAATACCGTCTCTTTTTCCGTCTACATAATTGACAACATATGCCAAAGCACCAGACTGATAATAAATCTTTTCTATACCGTTTTTAATACCTTTAGATATTTCTGTATGCGTTCCATCAATATAATGTGTTTCGCTTTTTAGTTCTTTATGGGTTTTATCAAAATACTCTTTGACAAGTTCAGCACTCAATGTGCTTGAACTTATACATGTAAAGAGTAAAATGGAGTGTATATATTTATTCATAAATACTACTTCCACCCTTTTTTGACGATATTTGTAGATTTAGCATATGGATATTGTTTTACCAATTCATCTACAGAAAGTTTCTGATCGCCGCTTCTCATAAAGTGTGCCAAAGTAACAGAAGCCCAGTAATCATTTGCATACTCAGTATCTTTAAGTTGTAAAGGAACACCTTTATCATTTACCGTATGGCACGCCGAACATGTAACAGGCCCTGCATATTTACCATCAGGAGAGTACTGAAG